>NZ_JBWKWP010000030.1:0-49857 GCF_059422285.1 Curvibacter sp. GW821-FHT01G03 | reverse complement strand
GGGATTCCCGCCCTCTTGGTGAGGGCGTCTTCGGCGCTGGCACGCAGCTTGTCGCTGACCAACTGGTTTGTGAAGAAGTAGATCCGCTTGTAGTCGCGCTTCGTCGAGAGAACACTCTCCACGTCGGCCTCCAGCTTGGGCTTCCACTTCTTCTTTGCACTGAATGCGAACGCCCAGCGCTCCGACCCTCCCGCTTGTTCGCCAAACCACCAGCGATCAGAAATCTCTATCGCGACTGGATAGTTTTCCGAGTCGACCTTGCTGTCGCCGCCGCCCGTGGGACCGGTTTGAATACGTAGGTTCGGGCAGATCTCTTTCTCGGCGATCAGCCGGCAGAAGTGCTCAAACTGATACTCCTCTTTGCGCGCAGTCAACGTGTCGAGGTGATGATCGAACACCGGGCGAGCCAAAACGGGGTGCGTTTGGGCGACCGAGTCCGAAAACAAGTCAGGGTGCCGAGCCCGCATTAATTCGCGAGGACTGGGTACTTGCTTAGTGCATTCGGGCGCTGCCTTTTGTGCCCTATCGTCCTGATACTTCATGTCCTTGCCTGACTCTTTTGTTGCTCGACCTGGAGTGCGCCCCAGGTCATGGTGCACAGGAGTGCGCATTCATCTTCGCCGGTTCATCGGCAGATGACATCTTCGATCGCCAAGATCCGGCCGATCACAGGCGAGCAGCTGGTGGATTGCGGTCCACGCACGCGCCACTAAGAGCATAGTTGGTGACATGCGCGGAGACCCCGTAATTGCATCCGCGGATGCCTCTAATCAGTGACGTCAAATGCTGTCATCGGCGACCGTCGGCAATTGGCCGATAGTACTCATTCGCGGAAGCGTCCCGTATGTCTGCAGACCAGCCTGAAGCGGCCCCCAGCAACGGGAGTCGGCTCTGGTGTGGTTGCAGACCTTGGACCGATGATGCCTACTGACCGCTGGGGGCGCCAGATCAGACGGTGGCCCAAGATCTGCAAGAAGTGGTTGCAGGGTGAAGGAACGACTGGGGGTCCCGTCTCGAATTGGCATCACATGGCCGGGTAAGCCGATCAGCGTACACCGAGGTAACGCTGGAACCAGTTGATCGCCGCCTGGGATGTGCTGTCGAAGTCTCGTTCGTAGACGTCGAAGTGCCCGGCTCCCGGCACGATACGCAAAGCCTTGGGTTCCAGTGCGCGAGCATAAGCGCTCAGCGCCAGATCCGTGGGGGTGACGCTGTCGTGTTCGGCCACCTGCATCAGCAGCGCCGTCGGGCTGATGCGGTCGATGAAATCCACTGGGTTGTAGCCACGTGCCGCTTCCACCGACCGCAACGTGACCTCCGGTACGGCACCGGGGGCTCGTGTATAGGCGGCGGTGTACCAGTCCGCGGCCTCCTGGCTGCGGTAGATCGCATTGGAAGTCGCGTCGCCCATCAGGCGCAGCCGGGTCGGGGCTTCGCCACGGGCGCGGCGCAAGCGTTCTTCTGCAAAACGGCGTAGCAACGCGGCCTCAGCCTCACCCGATGCCCGACGCTGGGCTGTCTGGCTGCCATGGGTGGTGGGCACCTGCACGGCCACGCAGCGCACACGCCGGTCCGTGGCGGCGACCACCAGCGCATGACCGCCGCTGTAGCTACTGCCCCAGACGCCGATGCGCGCCGGGTCCACGGCCGGCAAGCTGCTGGCATGGGTGATGGCGTGCCGCAGGTCTTCCACCTGGCGCCAGGGATCGATCTCCTGCCGCGGCTCCCCGTCGCTGGCTCCGAAGCCGCGGTGGTCGTACAGCAGCACGGCCAGCCCTGCCGCCGCGAAGGCTTCGGCATAGCGGTCGGTGAACATCTCCTTTGTGGTGCCGTAGCCGCCAGCCATCACCACGGCCGGCGCGCGTCGCGTTGGCCCACTGCCGGCGGGCAAGTAGAGCCAGCCCCTCAGTTGAACACCATCGGCATCGAAAGCCACGTCCTGGCGGCTGAAACTGGCCTGCGGCGCGAAGGCGGCTTTGGCCGCCAAATCGGGGGAGACGGATGGTGTGGCTTGTGCCAATGGGGCGTGGAGAGTGGAGAGCATGGTAGCCATCAGGCATAGACCGACGCGTCGGCGGCTCTTGAGCGAGACGTGATCTGTCGATAGGTGAATCAAAAAAGTCAAAGTGTTGTCTCCTGGTGTCTTGTGTCGTGGACTCGCGTCTGATACGAAAAAGCCCAAGCCAAGGTTAGGAGACCGCCGCTTGACCCGCTGCGGCCAAATGGACAATGACTGCGGCAGAACAGACAAACTGAACGCCTGCAGCAGGCAGGTGGTGCTATATCCCGCCGAAGTAACTGGAGGGCACGGTACCGAGCCAGCGCCGGAACACCTCTGTGAACGCCCCAGGACTTCCGTAGCCCAGGTCCAGAGCGATGCTCGTCACCTGCTCCCCGCGCGCCAGGCGCGTAAGCGCGGCCATCAGACGCACTTGCTGGCGCCAGGTGCTGAAGGACAGGCTGAACTCCTGCTTGAACAGGCGCGCGAGCGTGCGACTCGAACAGCCCGCCAATTCGGCCCACTGCGTCAGCTCTCGGGTGTCGCCGGGCTGCGCGACCAGCGCATCGCAGACATGGGCCAAGCGCCTGTCCCGGGCCGGTTGGAGGTGAAAATCGATGGCCTCGCACGCACCCTGCACCTCGCCCAGAAGAACCTGGAGCAATTGCGCCTCGTGGCTGCCAGCGGGGTAGTCGATGGGTATGACAGAGGCTCGTACGAGCAACTCGCGCAGCAGTGGAGAGATCCCCAGCGCCTTGGGAACCACCGGCAGTTGGGACAGCACTGCCGGGTGGACGTATAGCGTGCGCAAGGCAACTGGTCCGCAAGCCTGCATGTCATGCGTCAGGCCCGGGGGCATCCACAGCGCATGCAAAGGCGGCACGAGCCAGAAGCCCTTTTCGGTACGCACCTTCATCAAGCCGGAAACCGCGTGAATGAGCTGCCCGCGGACATGGGCGTGCCAACCGACGACGAAGCCGTCTGGATAATCCTTGGGCATCACGCCCAGGGGTGATGCGGCCTGCTCGTAGTCGTGGCGGTTGGTGCTCTTGCTCGCGGCCTGCTTGTCCATGCGGACATCGTAGGCGAATCCCCTGATTGGAGGGCCGAAAAAGGCCAGAAGCCGACCTTTGCTGAGCAGTTCCACTACCATTCTTCCGAATGGAAAACATCACCATAACGACCGCCACACCCGATGAACTCCGCTCCAGCGAGCTCGGCCTGAAGCTGCGCCGCTACAACTATGGCTTCGTCGGTGAATATCCCGAGCAGCAGTACATTCGGTTAACTGCCAGAGATGAGAACGGCCGATGCGTCGGCGGGCTGAGAAGCTTTGTGTTTCTCTACTGGCTCAACATCGAAGTGCTGTTTGTCGAAGGCGAGGTACGCGGCCATGGCTTGGGCAGTCGCCTGCTCGCGGAAGCAGAACGGCAAGCCATCGAGCTGGGTGCCAAAAATTCGAAGCTCGACACCTTCGAGTGGCAGGCACCCGCGTTCTACCAAAAGCACGGCTACGAAGAGTACGCGCGGGTCGAGGACTATGCGCCCGGCTTCTACCTGGCCTACATGAGGAAATCGCTGGTGCGCTGAGCGCTGTTGCACGCTTGCTTCGGCTGCCGGCCAGGCGCAGCCGTAGGCTCGTAACTCTCCGATTGGGCTTCAATTCCAAAGGCATTTACCAATGCATGGATTTCGCGCAACTCAGGGTCGAATCTGGATCGGGACGCGGAGGTTTTACAGACCTTCCTTGGATTTGATTTAGCCTGACGCCAGGTTCATTGGGGATTCTCATGCTCATTGCTCAGTTGTCAGACCCGCACATCCGTCCCAAAGGCGAGCTGTACCAAGGCGTTGCGGATTCCAACCGGATGTTCGCGGAAGCGATCGCCCATGTTCACGCCCTTGATCAACTCCCGGACCTGATGCTGATCACGGGTGACCTGGTTGATGAGGGGCTGCCTGCGGAGTACGCGATGGTGCGCGAGTTGCTGGCGGCTTCGCGCATACCCGTCTTCGTCATTCCGGGCAACCACGATCACCGTGAGAATTTCCGTCTCGCGTTTCAGGATCAGCCCTATTTGCCCACGACGGGCCCCCTGCACTGGTGCAACGACGACTATCCAGTTCGCCTGATAGGACTCGACTCGTGCCCAACAGGGAAACACCACGGGCAGATCGACGAGCAAGGCCTTGCGTGGCTGGTCGGCGTGCTGGCTCAAGACAGGGTCAAGCCCACACTTTTGATGCTCCATCATCCGCCGTTCATGAGCGGCATCCATTACATGGACAAGTACCGCTACATGACGGCACAGGCCCTGGAGGCGGTGGTGCGGGCGGCGCCCAACATCGAGCTTGTGCTGTGTGGGCATGTTCATCGCACCATGGTGCGGCGTTGGGGTGGAACCGTCTTGTGCTCTTGCCCTAGCACCACCACGGAAATTGACTTGCAACTGGCTCCCGATGCCAAGCCGCAGTCTCACATCGGCCCGCGCGGCTGCATGCTGCACTTGTGGGACGAGGCCCACGGCATGATCAGCCACGTGAGCCACATGGGTGACTTTGAGGGGCCATACGGGTTTGCTTGATCGCAAGCGCGTCGGAGGGAGGGCCGCTCGCTTGCGCGCTGGTCTTTGTTGAGCCAATGGGCTCTTCACAGGCCAGCACCGCAGTCTGAATACCCCCCAACACCCCCCGCCAGCCTAGGGCTCACCCTTAACGATTGTTCGCGATGCGCGAACGGGCTTGACTTCAGACAATTCGCGGCAGAACAACTCGGAGACTGTCCATGTCAAGCTCACGCCGCCATCGCCTGCTTTCGCTCACCCTCCTGGCCGGGGGGCTCTTCACCACCGCTGCGCCGGCCATGGCCCTGCGCCCGCCGGCGGATGTGGATGGGCAGCGCATTCAAAGGGCGGATCAAGAGCCCGGCAACTGGATGAGCCATGGCCGCACCTATGATGAGCAGCGGTTCAGCCCGCTCAAGCGGGTGAACGATGGCAACGTGGGCCAGCTGGGTGTGGCCTGGACTTACAAGCTCGACATCGACCGCGGTGTCGAGGCCACACCCATTGTGGTGGATGGCGTGATGTACACCACCGGCGCCAAGAGCATCGTCTATGCGCTCGATGCCCGCACGGGCAAGCCCTTGTGGAAGTTCGATCCGCAGGTGCGGGTGGAAAGCCTGTCTACCGGCTGCTGCGACATCGTCAACCGCGGCGTGGCCGTCTGGAAGGGCCGTGTCTATGTGGGCGCCTTCGATGGCCGCCTGATCGCGCTTGACGCCCGCAACGGCCGCAAGGTCTGGGAGGTCGATACCGTCATTGACCACAAGAAGAGCTACACCATCACGGGCGCCCCGCGCATCGTGAAGGGCAAGGTGCTGATCGGCAATGGCGGCGCCGAGTTCGGGGTGCGGGGCTATGTGACGGCCTACGATGCCGACACCGGCCAGCAGGCCTGGCGCTTCTACACCGTGCCTGGCGACCCGAAGAACCCGCCCGAGAACGCCGCCATGCAGATGGCCCTCAAGACCTGGTCGGGCAATGGCTGGGTGAAGTGGGGCGGTGGCGGCACGGTGTGGGACTCGATGGCCTACGACCCTGAGCTTGACCTGCTCTATGTGGGCGTGGGCAATGGCTCACCCTGGAACTACGAGTTCCGCAGCGAAGGCAAGGGCGACAACCTGTTTTTGTCGTCCATCGTGGCCGTGCGTCCGGACACCGGCGAGTACGTGTGGCACTACCAGACCACGCCCGGCGACCGCTGGGATTTCACCGCCACGCAGCACATGGTGCTGGCCGACATCGTGATCGATGGCAAGCCGCGCAAGGTCATCATGCAGGCGCCCAAGAACGGGTTTTTCTATGTGCTGGATCGGCAGACGGGCAAGCTGCTGTCGGCCGACAAGTTTGTGCCGGCCAACTGGGCTTCGCATGTGGACCTGAGCACGGGCCGGCCCGTGATGACGGGCGAGGCCGACTACAACAAGGGCCCGAAAATGGTGATGCCCTCGTTCCTGGGTGGCCACAGCTGGCAGCCCATGTCGTTCAACCCCCAGACGGGCTACATCTACCTGCCGGCGCAAGAGACGGTGGCCGGCCTGGAGGCGGCCAAGGCGCCCGAGTTTCTGCCCACCAAATCGGTGGTCAACCTGGGCTTGAATGCCCCCGACCTGCCTGAAGACCCGCAGATCACAGCGCAGGTGCGCGACGCCTGGAAGGGCCGCCTGATCGCCTGGGACCCGGTGAAGAAGGCGCCGGCCTGGACGGTGGACTACCAGGCCCCGGGCAATGGCGGCACCCTCAGCACTGCCGGCAACCTGGTGTTCCAGGGCACGGCCGATGGCCGGGCCGTGGCCTATGCCGCAGACACCGGCCGCAAGCTGTGGGAGCAGCGCGTCAACTCCGGCGCCATGGCGGGCCCGGTCACCTACCTGGTCAAGGGCGAGCAATACGTGACCTTCATGGTGGGCTGGGGCGGTGCCTTGCCCCTGATCGGGGGGCCGCTGTCGCTGGGTGCGCAGGTGCAGCCCGAAGCGCGCGTGGTCACCTTCAAGCTCGACGGCAAGGCCAAGCTGCCCGCACCGGCTCAACAGGCCCGCGATCTGCCCCCGCTGCAAACGCTGACGGCCAGCGCCGAGCAGGTGCAGCAGGCGCGCACCCTGTTCAATGGCCTGTGTGCCTCTTGCCACGGCATCAACGCCATCAGCGGCGGCGTGGTGCCCGACCTGCGCTACCTGACCCCCGCCAAACACCAGCAGTTTGCCGGCATCCTTTACGGCGCCCGCATCCCCAAGGGCATGCCCAGCTTCAATGGCGTGCTGACGATGGATCAGGTGGAACTGATTCGCCAGTACCTGGTCAAGCGCAGCCATGACCTGGCGTCGGAGCTGGAGGCCGGCAAGGGTGGCAAGGCGGCGCAAGCGGGGGGCGCAGGGTCAGCTGGGCAACGCTGAGCCCTCAATCGCCCCTTTGGCAGGCCCTTTTGGGCGGCGAGGATCTCGGTGCCAGCGCTGCGTTCGCTGCTTCCCTGGCTGTGGCCTCAGGGCGCGGTGGTCGGCAGGCCTGCGCTGGCGAAGCCGGTGATGGGCGTCATCGGCAGCCGCCAGGCGATGAAGCTGGCGGCCGAAGGGCTCAGGCACCCGCGATGGGCCCTTGGGCCCAGGTCGACATTGGATAGACGCGCTGGCCTGTGTGCCCATCCCGGCGCACCTGGAGCGCTCAGTGCTTTACTGGCCGTTTTTTTCGGCCTTCGCTGCGGCGGCACCTTCCATCTTTCTTTTGGCACGGGCTGCCTTTTTCTCTTCGGCGCTTACCTTGCCCGGTGACGCCGCCTTGCTGTCACCCAGGGCCACTTCGCCCCCTTGAGGAATCGGTGTTGCCTTGGCAGCCGCGGCGCCGTTGGCCTTGCGCTCTGCACGTGCGGCTTTCTTCTCTTCCGGTGTGACCATTTTGGTGGGGGCTGCCTTGCTGTCTGCAGCATCGACCTCGCCGGCCGCGAAGGCGGTGCCGATGAAGGCGTGCGAGACCAGAAGACCGGCGATCAAAATTTGCTTTTTCATGTTGATTCCTGTTTGAAATAGAACGGTTGGGTTCTTGTTGAAAATGGGGTTCAGAGAGTCTGAACCCCGGTTGCAGGGCCTTGCCCATTTGGCGCGCACCCGTCTGCTGGTATCGCTCACAAAACGGGCTGAGTCAATTTCAAGCACAAAGCATTCGGCTTGGCGTGTTCGGGCGTCAGGGCTCGGTGGTGTGCAAGCCTGCGGTGGCGATGCAGGCGATGGCCGTCACCGGCAGCAACAGGGCCACAAAGCCGACGGCCGAATAGCTGAGGGCACCCGCGATCGACCCCAGGGCAAAGGTCAAAACCGGGTAGAAGAGCCGGCTGATGCGCTGGCTCAGGCCCGCATCCCGGCGCCCGGCAATCCAGTCGCTGGCTTCCATGACCAGTTGGGTGACGTTGCCAGTCATGACCGTGTTGGGCGTCAGCTTGGCCAGCAGCATCTTGCTGCTGGCGTTCTGCATGCCCATGGCGCCAGCGCCAAACAGGCCTGCAGCGTAGGCCAGGGGCTGAAAATGCCCTGGCACAAGCTCTGAGGCCACACCCGCCGCCATGAAAGCCAGCAAGAGCAAGGCTTGCAGGCCCATCAAGGGGCCCAAAGGCGGCCGGCCTTGGCGTTCGAGTGCCAAAGCCAGCCAACGGCAGAGCGCGACCGCCAGCACAAAGACCGGAAACGCCAGCAGCTTGAGCGCAACGCCCCGCCCGGGCTGCACCAGCTCGGCACCGATCAACACGAAGTTGCCCGTGACGTGGGCGGTGAACAGGCCGAACAAGGCGACAAACCCAAGCGTGTCGACAAAGCCGGCCACCCCCGCCAAAAGTGTGGCGCCGTGGTGGGCAGGTAAGGGTCTCATGGTGGGGTGGTCTCGGTGCGGTAAGAGGGTGTCAGTGGGCACGGAACTGGCTGCGCCACTGGCCTGGCGAGAGGCCTTCCGCAGCGCGGAAGGTGCGTGTCAGGTGGGCCTGGTCGGCAAAGCCGCATTCGTTCGCAATGTCTGCGATCGAGAGTGTGCCTTTGAGCAACAGTTTGGCCATGTCAATCTTGCGTGCAAGGCGCCATTGCGCCGGGCTGTAACCCGTCCAGGCCTTGAAGGCCACGCTGAAGTGGCCCCGCGACAGGCCGCATTGGCGTGCCACGGCGGTCACGGTGCAATGGGGATGGGCCTGCCCGCAGAGTTCGAACATGGACAAGGCCTGAATGCGATGGTGCCGGGACAGCCCCCCGCCCGATGCCTGCAGGACGGCGGCATTCAATTGGCAGACTCCAGGTTGGGCGCGTCGATCAGGTGGGCCTCGACCAGCCACAACAGCTTGTCTGTTTCGCGCGACAGTTGGGTGAACAGGTCGGCCGTGCCGGCGTCACCGAGATGGCTGGCCACCTCAATGTCCTGCCGCACGCCAGTCCCGAAGCCGCTCAGGGCCCCGCTGACGGCGTCAAGGTGGGCCGCGCCGCCCTTCAGGCCCAGCGGGTACTCCGCCAGAGAGCTTCCGTTGACGGCGGTTTTCAGGCGCCCATCGGCCGTGCCGCCCAGGGCGGTGATGCGCTCGGCAATGAGGTCGACCGCCTCTTCGATCGCGTCGTGCACTGAATCCAGCAGCTGGTGCAGCTGCAGAAATTGGGGGCCCTTGACGTTCCAGTGCGCATGCTTGAGTTGCGCGTCCAGGTCGATGGCGTCGTTCAGGCGCTGCTGCAACAAGCGTGCAACCTGCCCACGCACCAGCGGCGGCAGATCCATCTTGGTGACATATCCCATGGTGAACTCCCTGTGGTGTTGTTCAGGCCTGCAAAAAGGCCAGCAGCAACTCGTTGATTCGGTCCTTGTGCGTGGTGCACAGGCCATGGGGCGCGCCTGGCACGATCTCCAGCTTGGATCGCGGTGCCAGTTTGGCCGCCTCCCGCCCCGTGGTTTCCAGGGGCACGATCTGGTCATCATCGCCGTGGATGATGAGGGTGGGCACTGTCATGCGTTGGAGGTCTTCGCGCAGGTCGGTCTCCGAAAAGGCCTTGATGCACTCGTACTGGGCCAGGATGCTGCCTGTCATGCCTTGCAGCCAGAAGGTGTCGCGCACGGCTTCTGACACCTTGGCGCCGGCTCGGTTGTAGCCATAGAAAGGCAGGGTCAGGTCTTTGTAGAACTGGGCCCGATTGGCCTGCACACCGGCACGGATGCCGTCAAACACCGACAGGGGCACACCGGCCGGGTTCCAGTCGGTCTTGGCCATGATGGGGGTGACCGCGCCGATCAGCACCGCCTTGGCCACGCGTTTCGTGCCATGCCGGCCGATGTAGCGCGCCACTTCGCCGCCACCAGTGGAGTGGCCGACGTGCACCGCGTCTTTGAGGTTCAGCACCTCGGTCAAGGCGGCCAGGTCGTCGGCATACTGATCCATGTTGTTGCCAAAGCCGGGTTGAGACGAGCGGCCGTGGCCACGCCGGTCATGGGCGATGACCCGATATCCGCGCGATGCGAGGAACAGCATCTGATCTTCAAAGGCATCGCCGTTCAGGGGCCAGCCGTGGCTGAAGACGACAGGCTGCCCTTGGCCCCAGTCGTTGTAGAAGATGCGGGTCTTGTCTTGGGTGACGATGACATTGCCTTGGGTCATGGACTGGGCTCCTGGGTGTGACAGAGTGGATGCTTGGGTGGCGGGTTTGTCCTTGGCCATGGCCAGGGTGGGCAGAACAGCGGCCGCCCCCAGCAGGGCTTGGCGACGATCGACAGGTGCATTGAGGGACATGGCGTCTCCGGTGTGGGTTGAATACGGTGGCAATGTGTTCAGCGTAGTGATCAAGTCCCGCGTCGTCTTGGACGTTATTGATGCGCCCCGCCATCAAGGAGAAATCAAGCAGAAATCAAGCGGAGATCACCCGACGATCGTTTGGCCATCTGTGCTTGATTTGTGGGCCGCGGCCCGCCCAGCGTGCAACTGGGGCCCACGGCCTTTCAGCTGCGCGTTCTGGGGATGATGCTGCCCGGGCTCACGCCAAGCCGCTGCTTGAAGCGCCTGTTCAGATGGCTTTGGTCTGCGAAGCCGCACAGGTGGGCCACCTCGGAGCAGGGCAAGCCGGCTTGCAGGTATTGCTTGGCGCGAAAGATGCGGTAGGCCAGCAGGTAGTCGTGCGGGGCGATGCCGAAGGCCTTCTTGAACTGCCGCAGCAGGGTGTAAGGGTTGGTCTGGCACACCTGGGCCAGATCGTTCAGGCTGATCTTGTCCTGGAAATGCGCTCTGAGGTATTCGATCGCCCGAATGGGGCGATGGGTGCATGGGGCGGTCGACGCCTTCAGGCCCTGCCCGCTGCTGCGCTGGGCAATGGCCGACAACAGCCAGCTGAGGTAGGTCGTGGCCAGCAAGCTGCATTCGTTGCGATGCTCGAACAGCCAGTGTGTGTCCCAGAACAGCTGCACCAGCTCCGGGCTCATGATCACGGGCGACGAGAAATCGACCGCGGGCAGAACGCCGTGCGACTGTTCATAGATCTGCGCCAACCGCCCGCTGGACAGGTGCATCTCCCGGCATTCGGGTTCGGTATCCGCGCTGGCATGGGCCTCCATGAGGCAGGCCGAAAAGACCTGACCGGCATTGCGAATCACCAGGTGATCAGGCGTTTCATCGTGCTGGCGCCGGTCCTGCTCGCTGCGCCAATAGGACTGCCGAAAGGCCAGGATGGTGATGTCATCGTGGAACACCCGGTTGAAGGCCAGCGGTTGATCGGTGGAGATCGCCACGCGCTGAAAGCCAATGTCATCGGTGCGCCAGGCAATCACCTGGTGCTGCGGTCTGGACGGGGCTTTCCCGTCGCGGGAGGGCGCGTTCGTCATCGCTGCCGAGCCCGCCAGTCTTGTACGGCCACGAGCACGAAGCCGCCCACCAGGCCCAGGTGTTCGTAGAAGGCGTTGGCCACGCCGTCGCGCAGCGGTGGCGCCAGGGCCCAGTAGCGGTTGGCCAGAAAGGTCGCGGCGACGGTGAAGCACGCCAGCAGGGCGGCCGCGAGCCCACGCCACCAACCCGTCAGGACCATGAGGGACGCCCCCAGTTCCAGTGCGATGGTGCCCCCCGCCAGGAGTGGGGCGGGGGCCAGTCCGAAGTGCTGCATCTCCTGCATCGCTGCCGGAAAATCAAGCAGCTTGTTGACGCCCCCCTGCAGGTAGGCCGCGCAAAGCCCGAGCAGGGCCAGCCATTGAATGGCCGATGCCAGGTGATGCGCTGGCCCTTGGGGCGGCTGATCTGTCGATGATCTGAGCATGCTCGTCTCGGTCGGGGTCAGATGGCCCAGCAGGCGCAGCCGAGCGCCCCCCAGAAGCTCTTGAGGTCGGCGATGGGCAGCTTGCGGCTCCAGGCCGTGGCATGTTCGTGGCCATGGACACCGCAACTCACGTTGCAGGCACAGGCGGCGGCCTGACGCTTCAAACTGGCTTGCAAGGGGGCTCCGCCTTCGTCAGCCCAGCCCGCGTAGCCGCCAAAGGTGCGCACCGGAGACCAGTCCGGCATGGCAGGGGGAGGCGCGGCCTCGTCGTGACCCTGGAAGAGGCCCGATGCGTACACCACCTTGCCACCCACCAGCGTCAGCAAGGAGGTGGTGTCGGCAATCTCGGACTCGGGGCAGGCAAAGAAATCGCGATCGGGCACCATCAGGTCGGCCAGTTGGCCGGCTTCGATGCGGCCCTTTTTGCCTTCCTCGTTGGAGAACCAGGTCACGTTGTCTGTCCACATGCGCAGGGCGGCCTCGCGGTCCAGGCAATTGCGCTGCGGGTAGAGCTGCAGGCCGCCCACCGTCTTGCCGGTGACCAGCCAGGACAAGGACACCCAGGGGTTGTACGAGGCGACGCGGGTGGCATCGGTGCCCGCTGACACCTTCACGCCTTTTTCGAGCATGCGGGCCACGGGCGGGGTGGCCTCGGCAGCGCCCCGGCCATAGCGCTCAACAAAATACTCGCCCTGATAGGCCATCCGGTGCTGAACCGCAATGCCCCCACCCAGCGCCGCAATGCGGTCGATGGACTGCTCGGAGATCGTCTCGCAGTGGTCAAAGAACCAGTTCAGCCCTTGCAAGGGCACGCTTTGGTTCACGCGCTCAAACACGTCGAGGGCTCGGCTGATGGTCTCGTCATAGGTGGCGTGCAGGCGCCAAGGCCAGCGGTTCTGCGCCAGCAGACTCACCACGGCCTCAAGTTCGCCCTCCATCTCGGGCCCCATGTCAGGGCGCGGCTGGCGGAAGTCTTCAAAGTCGGCGGCCGAAAACACCAGCATCTCGCCCGCCCCGTTGTGGCGAAAGTAGTCGTCACCCTGCTTGTACTTCGAGGTGGCGGTCCATTGCAGGAAGTCTTCTTTCTCTTGCTTGGGCTTTTGCGTGAAGAGGTTGTAGGCCAGGCGCAGGGTCAACTGCCCCGCATCGGCCAGCGTCTGGATCACTTCATAGTCTTGCGGGTAGTTCTGGAAGCCGCCACCCGCATCGATGGCCCCGGTCACGCCCAGGCGATTCAGCTCGCGCATGAAGTGGCGCGTCGAGTTGATCTGGTAGTCGATGGGCAATTTGGGGCCTTTGGCCAGGGTGGCATACAAGATGCCTGCGTTGGGCTTGGCGAGCAACAGACCGGTGGGGTTGCCACCCGCGTCGCGCAGGATCTCGCCTCCGGGCGGGGCCTGGGTGTCCTTGGTGTAGCCCACGGCCCGCAAGGCGGCGCCATTGAGCAAGGCCCGGTCATACAGGTGCAGGATGAAAACGGGGGTGTCCGGTGCGACCGCGTTGAGTTCTTCCAGCGTGGGCAGGCGCTTCTCCTGGAACTGGTGCTCGGTGAAGCCGCCCACCACGCGAACCCACTGCGGCGCGGGGGTCAGGTCGACCTGACGCTTGAGCATGGCCATCGCGTCGGCCAGGCTGCGCACACCATCCCAGCGCAGCTCCATGTTGTAGTTCAGACCGCCGCGGATGATGTGGATGTGGTTGTCGATCAGGCCGGGCAGGACGCGCTTGCCGCGCAGGTCGATGACCCGGGTGTTCGGGCCTGCCAGCGGCAGGATCTCGTGATCGCGCCCCACCTGCTGAAATCGCCCGTCCCGGATGGCCACGGCGCTGGCATGGGGCTGGCTGCGATCGAGCGTGGTGAACAGGCCACGGTGGAGGATCAGGTCGGGATGGTTGTCGGGGTTCATCAGCTGTCCTGCCTTTCGGCGTTGGTTTCACGGGCCCTCACCGGGGCTTTGGGCAGGTGCCCGAACATGTGCGGTTTGACCTGCTCATTCAACCAGGACACGCGGTGCGCGCGCTCCTGAAGCACCTGCCTGAGCAGAGACGGGATCTGCTCGCCCGCCAGGATGCCCAGCAGGCCGACCAGCGCAATCACGGGGGGCGCTGGTGACCGCACATTGAGCGCCCCGTAGATGACACCCACCAACAGACCGACGGCCAGTGCCAAAAGATAGGGCTTCATGGCCTGTCAGCCTTCGTGGGCGCCGAACATGGTCTTGGCGTAGGTGATGCCCAGGCCATAGGCGCCGCCGTACTGCTTGGCAATGCCCGTGGTCAGCTCGTAGCTGTCGGTGCGCGCCCAGTCCCGTTGCAGTTCCAGCAGGTATTGCAGCGCTGTCATGGGGCGGGCGCCGGCCTGAACCATGCGGTCCACGGCGCGGTTGTGGGCTTCGACCGACACATCACCGCAGGCGTCGGCAATGACATACACCTCATAGCCCTGAGCCAGTGCGGACAAGGCCGGGCCGACGATGCACACCGAGGTCCAGAGCCCGCCCAGCACCACGCGGTCACGCCCGATGGCATTGACCTGTTGGATCACGTTGGCGTCTTCCCAGGTGTTCATGGAGGTGCGATCGATCAGTGCCTGGCCCGGGAAGGCAGAGGTGATCTCTTCGTACATGGGCCCGGAGAAGCTCTTTTCTGCCACGGTGGTGAGGATGGTGGGCACGCCAAAGCCTTTGGCGGCGCGCGAGATCAGGGCCGCGTTGTTGCGCAGCTGGATGGCATCGATCGACTGCGTCGCAAACGACATCTGTGACTGGTAGTCGATCAGGATCAGGGCGTGGTCCGATGGCGTGAGCAAGGTGGCGCCGGGTGTCGGGGTGGCGGTGAGTGTCATGGTGAGATCCTTGTGGGTGTGGGGGAAAAATCAATGGAAGCGAACCGATCGTGCCAAGGCTGTTCGATGCCGTCTTGAAGATTTGTCAGGTGGTCAAGGCGGTGTCGAGGTGGGCGTCAACGCGAGGGCAATTCGCGCGGCGGCAGGTTGAAGACCAGCACCTCGGCCTGCCGGCCAGCGCTCAGATGCAACACATCTTCATGGCGCACACGGGCCCCGTCGCCTTCGGCGAGCCTTTGGCCGTTCACCTCCAGGCTGCCGCGTGCCACATGGACATAGGCGTAGCGGTCGGGCCCCAGCGCCAAAGTGCTGGCCTCGTCGCCGTCGAACAGGCCGGCATACACGCGGGCGTCCTGGTGAATGCGCAGTGAGCCCTCCGCACCGTCCGGCGAGATGATGAGCGCCAGCCGGCCCCGCTTGTCCGCTTCGCTGAAGTGCTTTTGCTGGTAGCCAGGCTTGGCCGCCCGGATGTTGGGCACGATCCAGATTTGCAGAAAGTGCAGCGGCTCGGTTGCCGAGTGGTTGTACTCGCTGTGCCGCACCCCGGCGCCGGCGCTCATCAACTGCACGTCGCCGGGGTGGATGACCGAGCCGGTCCCCATCGAATCCTTGTGCTCCAGCGCACCTTCGAGCACATAGGAAAAGATTTCCATGTTGTTGTGCGGGTGGGTGCCGAAGCCCTGCTCGGCCTGCACCCTGTCGTCATTGATGACCAGCAATTCAGAAAAGCCCTGCTGCTGGGGGTCGCGGTAGTGACCAAATGAGAAGGTGTGACGAGACTCAAGCCAACCCAGGTTGGCGAGGCCCCGATGGTCGGCTTTGCGAAGTTCAAGCATGCTGCTCTCCGGACTGGTTGATCTTTCGATCTGGTTGATGATCAATTTCATCGAATCAACTCGTCAGTGGGCGATTTCCGATGAAGAGATGCTAGTTTCCACTTCCAAAAGCCTGCTTGGATTGAAGAGTTTCATGCTTCATAATCAAAAAATCCGAACATAGAGGGGCAGTGCACGCATGTTGAAGATCACCCTTGAAGCCATTGAGTTGATGGACGCGATTGACAGGCATGGCTCGTTCGCCGCGGCGGCGGAGCGGCTTCACAAGGTGCCATCGACCGTGTCCTATGCCATCAACAAGCTGGAATCCCAACTGGGCATGGCCTTGTTTGTGCGAAACGGGCCGCGCATCACCCTCACGCCCCCGGGGCGGGAGATGCTCAAAGAGGGGCGATGGCTTCTCGATGCCGCTGCCGATCTGGAGTCACGGATGTGCCAGATCGCCACCGGCTATGAGTCCGAGTTGCGCCTGGTGCATGACTCGTTGATCCCCCCCAGCGCCTTGGCGCCAGATGTCTGTGCCTTCGAAGACCTGCATTGCGGCACCCGTTTGCGCATCGCCTGCGAGGCCCTGACCGGCAGTTGGGAGGCCCTGCGTGACGACCGTGCCGATCTGGTCATCGCGGCCGGGGATGGCCCGGCCGGGGGCGGGTACAGGGCGGTCAACGTGGGCTCGCTCGCCTTCGGCTTTTGTGTGGCGCCAACCCACCCCTTGGCCAGGGCTCCGCAGCCCTTGAGCCGGGATCAGCTGTTGAAGCACACCGCCATCGTGGTCGGTGACAGCGCACGCCACCTGTCAGAGCGAACGGTGGGGGTGCAACTGGGCCAGAAGCGGATCACCGTGCCCTCCATGGAGGCCAAGGTGGCCTACCAGGTGGCGGGGCTGGGCCATGGCTTTCTGCCCTTGGCCTGCATACAGGCTGAATTGGCCCGCGGCACCCTGGTCGAACTGCCCTGCCTGGAATCCCGGCCTGACGAGCAATTCTGGCTGGGCTGGAAGATCGGCCACGAGGGCGAGGCGCTGAAGTGGTGGGTGAATCGGCTTTCCCGGCCCCTGTTGCCTCACATCCTTGCCAAGTGAGGGGGTGTCGGGGAGGGCAGGCCTTGAACGTTCAGGTGGCTTTGGCCGCCACTTCCCGTTTCACCACCCCCAGCGCCAGCGCCGTCACCACCGTGCCCACGGCAATCGCGGCGGCATACAGCAGCACCTGGTTGACGGCGTTCGGGATGGCCAGCACGAAGATGCCGCCGTGGGGGGCGTGCAGGCCGATGTGCCAGAACATGCTCAGGCCACCGGCCACGGCCGAGCCGAGCACGCAGGCCGGGATCACGCGCAGGGGGTCGCGCGCCACGTAGGGGATGGCCCCTTCGGAGATGAAGGCCAGGCCCAGCACGGCAGTGGCCTTGGCGGCGTCGCGCTCTTCGGCCAGAAAGCGGCTGCGGAACAGCCAGCAGGCCAGGGCGATGCCCAATGGCGGGGTCATGCCGCCGGCCATGGCGGCGGCCATGGGTTCGGTCACGCCCGAGCCGATCAAGGTGGTCGAGAACACATAGGCCGCCTTGTTGACGGGCCCGCCCATGTCCACGGCCATCATGCCGCCCAGCACCAGGCCCAGCATCACGGCGCTGCCGGTCTGCAAGCCCTTGAGCCAGTGGGTGAGGGCGCTCATCACGGCGGCCATGGGTTCGCCGATCACCATCAGCATCAGCACGCCGGTGATGGCCGCGCCCAGCAGCGGCAACAGCAGGACGGGCTTGAGGCCTTCCAGCCCGCGGGGCAGGCGCATGGTCCGGTTGAGTGCCTGCACGCTGTAGCCAGCAATGAAGCCGGCCGCGATGGCCCCCAGAAACCCGGCCCCCACGGTACCGGCCAGCAGGCCGCCGATCATGCCCGGTGCAATGCCGGGGCGGTCGGCGATCGAGTAGGCGATGTAGCCGGCCAGGGCCGGCAGCATCAACGCAAAGCCGGCCTTGGCCCCCACCTGAAACAGCACCCAGCCCAGCGTGCCTTTGTGGGCATCGTCATAGACATAGATGCCGCCCAGCGCAAAGGCCAGTGCAATCAACAGGCCACCGGCCACCACAAAGGGCAGCATGAACGACACGCCGGTCATCAGGTGCTTGTAGGCGCCGGTGCGGGCCTGGGGGCCGGCCGGTGCTGCGCTGGCCGAAGCCGCCGCTGTGGGGTCTGTGGCGGTGTTCCAGACCACGGCCTGGCGTGCCGCCTCGTTGAACACGGCGCCTGCGTCGTGGATGGCGGCCTTGGTGCCGGTCACATGCAGGCGCTTGCCCACAAAGCGATCGCGGTTCACCTGGGTGTCGGCTGCAATGATCACCAGGTCGGCCTGGGCAATGGCTTGGGCGCTCAGGGTGTTCTGGGCACCCACCGAGCCCTGGGTTTCGACCTGGATGAGGTGGCCCAGGGCCTTGGCGCCCTGTTCCAGCGCCTCGGCCGCCATGAAGGTGTGGGCCACCCCGGTGGGGCATGAGGTGACGGCCACGATGCGCAGCGGCGCCGTGGGGGCCGTGGCTTGCGGGGCTGGGGGCTTGTTTGACGCTGGCTTGGTCGCGGCAATGGCTGGGGCCGCGCCAGCGTCTGTCGCCGGCATCAGGGCGCGCCGCAGCACGCCCTCGGCATCGGCCAGCACCTCGGCCGGGGTCACCCGCAGGGTGGGCACCTGGGGCTGAAGATGCGGGGGCAGGGGGCTGTCCAGGTCCGAGGCCAGGATGCAGGCCAGGGCGCCTGCGCGTTCGGTCTCGCTCCAGACACCTTGGTCGCCCAGCGGGCTTTTGACCCACAGGGCCAGGTGGTGGCCCTGGCGTTCGGCAGCGGCCCGCAGGGCCTCGCCCGTGACAAAGCTGTGGGCAGGGCCAGCCTGGCTGGCCGCGAGGGCAATGAGTTGCGCCATGCGTGTCTCCGTGTGCTCAGTGAAAAGGGGGCAGATCGGGGGTCAGATCAGGGTGGTGTGGATGTGGTTGGCCAGCTCGTGCACCTGGTGCAGCGGGGGCAGGCCAGGCGCAATGCGCTGGATGCGGGCGGCGGCGCAGGCCATGCCGAACACACCCGCGACCGGCATGGTCTGCCCGCCCATCAGGGCCGCCAGGGTGCCTGCCACCAAGGCGTCGCCGGCACCCACCGTGGTGGCCACCGGCACGGGCGGTGCCGCGGCCAGCCAGCAGCCCTGGGGGCTGACCATCACCGCGCCCTCGGCGCCCAGCGACACCACCATCTGCTGCACGCCGTGCCGGCCGGCCAGGGCCTGGGCCGCCTCGGCCACGGCCTGGGCATCCGGCAGGGCCCGGCCCACCAGTTCTTCGAGTTCGGCCCGGTTGGGCTTGATGAAGGCGGGCGCCACCGTTGGCCCCTGGGCCGGGTCGGACAGGCGTTGCAGCAACTGCCCCAGCACGGCGCCGCCGGTGTCGATCACCAAGTGGGCGCCTCGTCCGGCCAGCCAGCGCGCCAGGCGCTCCCACAGCGCCACATCGGTGCCCGGCGGAAGGCTGCCGGCCAGTTCGCACCAATCGCCCGGCGCCACGGCGGTGCCCAGGGCCTCTTGCAGGCGCTGTTCTGCGGCCTGCAAGGCCTCGGCGGGCAGGCTCAGGCCGGGCAGGTTGATGTCGGTGCTGTCGCCGCGTTCGGCCACGGCCAATTTGATGTTGGTGCGGGTGGCGCCAGGCAGGCGCACCATGGCGTCGGTGATGCCGTGGTGGGCAAACGCGGCGCGGAACACCGCGTCGTTGTCGGCCCCCAGCCAGCCGCTGGCAGTCACCGGCCGGCCCAGGGCGGCCAGCACCGCCGCCACACCGATGCCCTTGCCACCCGCCTCGGTCTGCTCGCCCAGCGCGCGGTGCACCGCGCCGGGCTCCAGACGGCTCAGCCGCACGGTCTGGTCGATGGCGGGGTTGAGGGTGATGGTGATCAGGCGGGCGCTCATGCCTGGGCCTCCGGGCTGTCAGCCCCGCTTGGCGTACCGTGCAGCGCACCGCCCAGGGCGCGCACTTCGTCGGCACTGTCCATGTCCAGGGCCCGGCGGGCCATGGCCTGAAGCTCGCTCAGGCTGTGGCGTCGCAGCAAGGCCTTGATCGGCCCCACATCGCCCACGCTCATGGAGAGTTCGTCCACGCCCAGGCCCACCAGCAGGGCCGCGCCCAGAGGCTCGCCGGCCAGGCCGCCGCAAACGCCCACCCAGCGTCCATGGCGGCGCGCGCCAGCCACGGTGCGCTCTACCAGGCGCAGCACGGCGGGGTGAAGGCTGTCGGCCATGGCGGCCAGTTCGGGGTGCTGGCGGTCCACGGCCAGGGCGTACTGGGTCAGGTCATTGGTGCCGATCGAGAAGAAGTCGACCTGGGCGGCCAGCCGGTCGGCCAGCAAGGCGGCCGAAGGCACCTCGATCATGATGCCGATCGGCACCTCGGGGGCGTCCAGTTCTTCGCGCACCTGGGCCATGCGCCGGCGCAGTTCCTGCACCTCCTCCACAGTGCTGATCATCGGGAACATGATCTGCAGCGGGCCGTGCCGGGCGGCGCGGCACAGGGCGCGCAGCTGGGGCAGCAGCAGGTCGTCGCGGCGCAGCGCCAGGCGGGCACCGCGCACACCCAGGAAGGGGTTGTCCTCGACCGGCAACTGCAGGTGGGGTACCTGCTTGTCGCCGCCGATGTCCAGCGTGCGCACGACCAGCGGCCGTCCACCCAGGGCCTCGACCATGGCCCGCAGGGCCAGGTACTGAGCCTCTTCGTCGGGCACGGTGTCGCGCTCCAGAAACAGGAACTCGGTGCGCATCAGGCCCACGCCCTCGGCCCCGGCCTCAAGTGCCCGTGCCACCTGGTCGGCGCGGTTGACGTTGGCTGCGATTTCCACGGTGTGCCCATCGGTGGTGGTGGCGGGCATCAGGCGGTTGCGCGCCTCTTCGGCCTGCCGGCGGGTCAGCCCCTCGATTTGTTCCTGCGCCTCGATCAGGGCGGTGGCGCTGGGCCCCACATACAAACGGCCCCGGTAGCCGTCGAGGATGGCGAGGGTGCCGCTCTCGGCCTGCAGCAGATCGGGGCCGCCGGCCACCAGGGCCGGCAGGCCCAGGGCGCGGGCCAGGATGGCGGTGTGGGCCGTGGGGCCCCCGCTGGCGGTGCAGAAGCCACGCACGCGGGTCGGGTCGAGCTGGGCGGTGAAAGAGGGCGACAGGTCGTCGGCCAGCAGGATGGCGTCGCCCGGCCAGGTGTCGCCCAGCGCCTGCGTGGGCAGGCCCAGCAGGTGACGCAGCACGCGGTCGCCGGCATCCTGCAGATCCGCCGCACGCGCGGCCAGGGTGGCGTCGGGCAGCGCCCGCTGGGCTGCTACCCGCTCGTTCAGGGACTGGCGCCAGGCCCAGGCCGCGCCGTGGCCCTGCACGATGCCGCGGCTCACCACCTGCAGCAGGCGGGGGTCGCGCAGCAAGCCGGCGTGGGCACTGAAGATGCCGGCTTGTTCAGCCTGGCCCTGCCCCCGGGCCTGGCTGGCCCCGGCTTCCAGCTCGGCCAAAGCCGCCTGCAGGGCGCGCTCAAGCGCTTCGGCCTCTTGCGGCGCGCTGCGGAAATGGTCTTCGACCTGCAGCACCGCCCCGGCGGCCTGCACCAGGGTGCCGATCACCAGGCCGGGGCTGGCCGCGATACCGGTGAAGGTCTGGCGCGCCGTGGGCTGCCAGTCGCCCAGCACCTGGCCCAGGCCTTGGGCCTGGCTCTGGCGAAAGCTGGCCAACTGGGCCTGGCGCGCCTCCTCCTCGCCCAGCCGTACGACGATGGCCCGCAGGGCGCGCAAGGCCGCTTCGGCATCCGGGCCCTGGGCCGACAGGCGCAGGGTGGCCCCGCGGCCGGCGCCCAGGCTCAGCAGGGCCGCCACGTTCTTGGCGTCGACCACCACCTGGTCGTAACGCACGTGCACCTGGGCGGCGAAGCGCTGTGCGGTTTGGGCCCATTGGCCGGCAGGGCGCGCATGCAAGCCGTTGGGGTAGCTCAGCGCCACCTCGCGGCCCAGGGCAAAGTCTTCCAGGACGGCGGTGGCGGTGGCGGTGGCTTCGCCATCGGTGGTCAGGGCGCGCACGATGTCTTGCGCATCGTCGGTGGTGACCAGGCGCTGCATCAAGGCCTCGTTGCGCATCAGGCGGGTCAGGCGGCGCAGCACGTCAATGTGCTCGTCCGAGGCGGCCGCAATGGCCACCACCAGGTGGGCCTGCTTGGCGTCGTCCCCCCAGCGCACCCCGGCCGGGACCTGCAGCACCGCCAGGCCCGTGCTCTGCACCAGGTGGCGGTCTTCGATCAAACCGTGCGGGATCGCCACCCCCTGGCCCAGAAAGGTGTTGGCCAGCTTTTCGCGTTGCAACAGGCTGTCCACATAGGCCGGCAGCACATGGCCGGCCTGGGCCAGCAGGGCGCCGGCGGCACGCACGGCATCTTCGCGGTTGTGGGGGGCAGCCCCCAGACGGACTTCGACCTGGATCGGCATCTCTGTCTCCAAATTGGTATCGATTTCAGGTCGGCATTATCGATCTCGTTTCTCAGGAATGGGCATGATTGCGCCATTGAGCGGCCTAAAACAAGGGTAAACCCCGAATTTTGGCGAAGAAATTAAAAGCAACGGGTTACTGGATTTGATTGTGCAGATCAGAATTTTGTTTATTTTTGGAATCGATACCAAGTTGGTTCACGGGCGTTACCATGGAGGCCGGTAAAAGAAAGGATTCCAGGTGAGCAGCATCAAGGACGTGGCCGCCAAGGCCGGCGTGTCCACCACCACGGTCTCGCGGGTGCTCAGTCAGCCCCAGGCGGTGCGACCGGCGTTGCGCGCCCAGGTGGAACAGGCGATTGCCGCCCTGGGGTATCGGCCCAATCTGGCAGCCCGCCGGCTGCGACAACAACGAGCCTCGCTGTTGGGCCTGATCGTGTCCGATATCCGCAGCCCCTTTTTCACGGACGTGGGGCGGGCGGTTGAGGACATGGCCTACCGCCACGGCCTGCGTCTGATCTTGTGCAATACCGACGAGAACCCTGAAAAAGAGCACTCCTACCTGCAACTGATGGCCGACGAACAGGCCAGCGGGGTGATCTACTCACCCACACTGGAAGGCCTGCGGCGCTTCAGGCCCACGGACTGGCCGTTTCCGGTGGTGATGGTGGACCGTGCCCTGCCCGACACCCCGGTGGACCGGGTGCTGCTAGACAACGTGGCGGCAGCACGTCAGCTGACCGAGCACCTGCTGGCGGCGGGCTACCGGCGCATTGCCTTGCTGGTGGGCCACCACAGCACCACCGGTCAGGAGCGCCAGGCCGGCTACGAAGCCGCCTTGCAGGCTCAGGGCCTCCGCCCCGAGGTGCACCGGGTGGCGCCCACCCGCGAGGCCGGCATTGAGGCGGCCGCCGCTTTGCTGGCCCAGGCCGACGGACCGGACGCCTTGCTGGCATCCAACGGCCTGCTGTTGATGGGCGCGGTGCAGGCCTTGCAGGCCGCAGGCAGGCGTTCGCCCGGCCAGATCGGCTTGGCCGGTTTCGACAACAACGACTGGACAGCGCTGCCCTCGGTCGACGTGACCGTGATCGCCCAGCCCACCTACGACATCGGCCGCAGCGCGGCCGAACTGATGCTGCAGCGCATCGACGACCCGAGCCGCCCGGCCCGCAAGGTGGTGCTGGAGGGGCAACTGGTGATCCGTGGGTCGAGCCGCGGGCCGGAGGGCCGCCAGCGTTGAATTGATTCCCAGACTGGCGCCCGGGGCCCCAGGACGTGGCCGGCCCCGGCGCTCAGTGGATGGCCGCGTACATGATCGCTTCCTGGCTGGCCTGCTCGGCAGAGAACTCGACCACCACTTTGCCTTGTTTGGCCACCAGGATGCGGTCGGACAGGGCCATCACCTCGGGCAGATAGGACGAGATCACCACCACGGCTTTGCCGGCATCGGCCAGTCGGTTGATTTCGGCATGGATCTCGGTGATGGCCCCCACGTCCACGCCGCGGGTGGGCTCGTCAAAGATGATCACATCGGGGTCTTGCACCAGTGATTTGGCGATCACCACCTTTTGCTGGTTGCCGCCCGACAGTTCGATCACCTTCACGTCGCGGCTGATGGCGCGCACATTGAGCAGCTGGCTCCAGTGCTCGCCCATGCGGGCAGCGCGGCCCGGGTCGAGCAGGCCTACCATCGAGCCGAGCTTGCCCAGCCAGCCCATGTAGATGTTCTGGGTGATGGACATGGTCTCGAAAAAGCCCTCCACCTTGCGGTCTTCGGTGATGTAGGCGATGCCATCGGCCACGGCCTGGCGTGCCACGCGGTAGCGCACCGGGCGCCCGCGCAGCAGCACCTCGCCGCCGTGAAAGAAGTCGCGCTTGATCAGGCCGGCCACCACCTTGAAGGTCTCGGTGCGGCCTGCCCCCACCAGTCCGAACACACCCGTCACCTGGCCTGCAAACACCGACAGCGAGTTGTTTTTCACCATCGAGGCCATGCGCAGGTTGCGCACCGACAGCACGCAGTCCCCCTGGGCCCGGACCTGGGTCTTCTTTTGCCCGTACAGGGTTTGCGACAGGTCGCGGCCCACCATGGCCTGGATGATGCGGGCGCGGTCGAAGTTCTGTTTGAGGTCAGTCACCACGTGCTGGCCATCGCGCAGCACGGTGATGCGGTCGGCCAGCAGCAGCGCCTCTTCCAGCGCATGCGAGATGAAGATCACCGACACGCCGCGTGCCTTGAGGTTGAGCATCAGGTCGAAGAAGTATTTCTTCTCTTCGGGGGTCAGGCTGGCCGTGGGCTCGTCAAAGATGATGATTCGGGCCTGATGCAGCACGGCGCGGGCAATCTCCACCATCTGTTTCTTGGCGGCGCCCAGCAGGCTCACCGTGGCCGTGGGGTCGACATCGAAGTTGAGCGATTGCAGAAACTGCTGCGCCGAGATGTACACCCCGCGCAAGCGGTTGAAGAAGTGCTCTTGCCCCAGGAACAGGTTCTGTGCCACGGTCATGGTGGGGACCAGGCTGGTCTCCTGGAACACCATGGCAATGCCCGCGTCGCGGGCCTCCAGCGGGGTCTTGAGCTGGACCTCGCGCCCCTCTACCAGCATCTGCCCTTCGCTCAGCGCCACCACACCGGCCATGATCTTGGTCAGGGTGGATTTGCCGGCGCCGTTCTCGCCCAGCAGGGCGTGGATCTCACCGCGCCGCAGATCGAAATTGACGCCGTCGACGGCTGGCACACCGCCGTACTTCTTGGTGGCCTGGCGCAGTTCCAGCACCACCTCGTCGGCCAGGGGGGCGGGTGAGGGGGTGTGGGTGGAATCCAGCTGAGAAACCGTCATGTCTGACTCCCTGTCGGCTGGGCGTCCAGCCGCAACAAGCGCCCCGCACCGCGCGAGGCCACGTACAAGACCATGCCCACCTGGGCCACCGCCGTGATGCCGTGGTGCTGTCCGTCCACCTGGCTGTGCAGGGACGACAGCACCCGGCCATCGGCCGCCACCCTGAGCACCAGCCCATAGGAGCGCGGAGGGGCCCAGGGTTTGAGCACGCCCATCTGTTTGACGCCTGCACCCTGCAGCGGCTCCAGAAAACTTTGGCCCGATGACAGCGCAGGTGCGATCCAGTGGCGTGGATCGATCTCGGCCATCATGCGTTGGCGGTAGGCCGGCTCGCGCAGCACGAACTCGACCAGTTGCGAGCGGCACACAAAGCAGCTGAGCCAGAAGCCGCCACGGTCATCCACCGCCATGCGCGAGGGGTAGCCCACCAGTTCAGCGCTCAGCGAGTGGCCCTGGCGCGGGCCGGCGCCGCTCAGGTCCAGCACCCGGTGATGCCAGCTTTCGCTGACCAGCACCCGCGAGCCCAGCGCCAGCACGCCAAAGGCATGACGCAGCCCCTGGGCCAGCAGGTCGGCCTGCGGTGTGCCCGGTGTCCAGCAGCCCACCCGACCCGTGCGGCCCAGGGCCATCAGGTCATGGCACCAGGCCTCGGTGCCGTGATGTGAGGAGCCTTCACTGAACAACAGCCGCCCCTGGGTGTCAAAGCTCAACGCGTTGACGCTGAGCAGCGGCGTGCCCGCCAGTGTCTGCAGGCTGGCTTCGGTGTGCCACACCGGGTCTTGGTTGGGGCGGTACAGGATGCGCAACTCGTTGCCGCCCAGGGCCACGGCCAGGCGTTCAGGCCCTTGCAGGGCCAACGCGGTGATGGGGCGGTCAAAGCGCAGTTGCTCCACGGGCCCGGCGTCCTGGTCCAGGCGATACAGCGCATTGCCGGCGCTCATCCAAAGCTGGCGCCCGTCGCTGGCCAGGTCGTTCAGACCCGGCAGATGGGCCACCACCTGGGCCTCGTCCAGGGCCCGGTTGGGCTTCAGGGCGCCATCCATCACCGGCACGGTGATGGCAGCATCGCCCCGGCCCAGAAAACGGTCGCTCAGTTGTCTGAAGGTGGCCAGCATCAGCGTTGCTCCCAGCGTTGTTCGTAGTGGGCGAAATCCGCCTTGGCGTCGGGCAGCTTGTAGCGGCCGATGCGGTTGTTGGAAATGCCGCCCAGGTACAGGTAGCCCCGGTGCTCGCGCATCGAGGTGATCATGGGGTGGTTCTCGCCGCCCAGGTCCCACAGGGTTTCAAGCACTTCGCCGCGCTCGCTGAACTTGAGCACGCAGCCGGTGTTG
The DNA here is from genome assembly GCF_059422285.1 of Curvibacter sp. GW821-FHT01G03. NCBI lineage: Bacteria > Pseudomonadati > Pseudomonadota > Betaproteobacteria > Burkholderiales > Comamonadaceae > Curvibacter > Curvibacter sp. GW821-FHT01G03. Next base: position 23,729 of record NZ_JBWKWP010000030.1, on the reverse strand, counting down.
ATGTTGGGGAACAGCCATTCGTCCACCGGCACCCGCTTGGCCATGCGGCGCCTGAAGCCCGGCATGCGCATGGCCAGGTCGTAGGCCGGCGCGCGCATGCCCACCAGGGCCATCCAGTAGTGCCCGTCAGAGGCCAGGTTGATGTTGTCGGGGTAGCCCGGCAGGTTGTCCAGCACCACCTCGACCTGGCCCTGGCGTGGCCCGTCAAACCAATAGCGCTTGACGCAGCAACCCCAGGTCTCGGCAAACAGGATGGACTGGCCGTCGCTGCCCACGCAGATGCCGTTGGGAAACTTCAGCCCGCGCAGCAGGGTGCGGGTGCTGCCGTCACGCGGGTCGTGGCACACGATGCGGCCGTTGCCGCGGGCCTCCAAGCCGTCCACCGGCCATTCGTGCATTTCATAGCGGGTGGTGGCCTCGCTGAAGAAGATCCGGCCATCGGGCGCGATGTCCAGGTCGTCGGCCAGGCGCAGGCGGCTGTCGTCGTTGATCGAGGCCCAGCTGCGGTTGGTCTCGTCGGTCACGCAGTGCACCTCGCGCTCTGGCGTCACCTTGTACAGGCCCATGCCACCCACGCAGACCAGCAGGTTCCAGTCGCGGTCGAACGCCATGCCCAGCGGCTGGCCGCCGATGTGGGCAAAGACCTCCATCTCCTGGTAGTCGGGCGCCTTGAAGCGGATGATGTCGCCATGGCGCGAGCCCGCATACAGGTGGTTGTCGCGGTCCAGGATCACGTCTTCGGGGGCTTCGATGCGGCCCAGTCCGATCAGGTCCACATCGCGCAGCTTGTTGTTGACGGCCCAGGCGGTGGGCGCCTGGGCACTGCAGTCGGGGGCGGCTGGCAGGCGCAGGTAGGTGGGGCTCACGTACACCTTGCTGATGATGCGGTGGCGGTTTTTCAGCCAGCGCACGTCGATCGCGGCGGCCGCGATCAGGATGGCCGCCAACACCATGCGTGTCACGCCGCCGGGGGCCGACAGGGAGGTCAGGCCGTTGGTGATCAGCAGCACCACCAGGGTGCCGACCAGGGCCTTGGTCACCGAGCCGCGCCCACCACCCAGGCTGATGCCGCCCAGCACGGCCGCGGTCAGCACCAGCACCTCCATGCCCACGCCGATGTCGGCGCCTGCCGTGGCCAGCCGCGATGCGAAGAAGCAGCCGCCCACGGCCGTCAGCACGCCACTGCCCACATAGCTCAAGGCCACGGTGCGGCGCACAGCGATGCCACAGTTGTAGGCCGAGCGGCGTGAGCCGCCAATGGCCATCACATGCCAGCCCCAGCGCAGCCGGGTCAGCATCAGGTGGCCCGCAATGGCCACCACGGCATAGACCCAGGCCACCGAGGGGATCTCCAGAAACGTGCCGCCGCCCAAGAAATCCCACCAGGCCGAGTCGGGCAGGTTGCCGGCGATCTCGGTCGAATAGCGCAGGCTCAGGATCTCGTACAGCGAGCGGAAGATGATCAGCGTGATCAAGGTGGTGAGGAAGGCCCGCAGGCGCAGGTAGCCGATCAGCACACCATTGATGCCCCCCAAGACCGCGCCCGTGAGCAGGGTGCCCAGCACGGCGGCCGGCACCGGCCACTTGAGCACATGCATCATCATCAGCGCGCTGAAGTTGGTCAGTGCAAAGATCGAACCCACCGACAGGTCGATGCCGCCCACGATCATCACCAGGGCCAGGCCCAGCACCACAAAGCCCACCTCGCCGGCCTGCCGCAAGGTGTCGGCCATCACGGCCAGGCTGTAGAAGTTGGGCAGCAACTGCCCCGAGGCGACGAGCACCGCCAGCAGCAGGATCACCGGGATGGCCGTCTCGGTCCAGCGCTTGGACAGGATTTCGCCCACCCAGTGGTCGGGCCAGTAGCGATAGCGCAGGCGCGTCAGCGTCTCGGACCACGAGGTGGCGTCCGCGTGCTGGCGCGGCGGCGCGCCGGCCTGCAGCAAGGGGGGCAAGGTGGTGCTTGAAGGGTCACTCATGGCAGGTTTCCATCCATTGGTGAGGCGCCCTTGGCGCAAGGGCGGGCCTGGCGCCGGCGTTGGGGGGCCGGCCCGGCGGCCCCAGAGGGCGCCAAGGCTCGGTTGATGTGCGCACAGGCGCAGCGGCTTACTTGGCAGCCAGCTTCCAGCAGGTGCCGTCGGCCCCGGCGTTCTCTTTGGTGATCGGGATCAGCGTGGTGTAGATGTTCTGGCGCGCCTGGCCTGCCTTGAGGCCGTTCTGCACCAGCCACTTGATCATGGCGGCCATGTTGCTGGCCTGCGTGGGCACGTCGTAGCTGATGTCGTAGTCGAAGCCGCCGCTCTTGACCATGTCGCATGCACCCTTTTGCTCGCCGCCGCCCGAGGTGGCGAGGTACACCTTGCCCGTCAGGCCGGCCTCCTTGATGGCCGCTGCCGTGCCGATGTCCATGCCGTCCCAGAAGCCCACGATGCCGCACAGATCAGGGTGTTGCTTGAGCACGGTCTGGGTCAGGGCCTTGGCCTTGGCGGCGTCCCAGTCGGCGGCCTGGTTGGACACCACTTTCACGGTGGGGTTCTTGGCCAGCACGTTCTCCACACCCTTGAGGGTGTAGGCACTGGCGGCTGCCGTGGGGGCGCCCTGCACAATGGCGATCTTGTTGGACTTGCCCTTGCAGGACTCGACCACCGCGGTGGTGGTGCGTTCACCGATGTCCACCCAGTCGGCGCCGACAAACACGGTGGAGGGCTGGGCCGAGCGCATGTTGATCTGCACCACGTAGATGCCTTCGTCCTCGGCCTTCTTGATCAGCTTGGCGTAGGTTTGCACATCGGGGTTGTGGATCACGATGGCGGCGGGCTTTTCGGCGATCAGCGAGGTGAAGGCCTGGGCGCCGGCATTGGTGTTCCAGTTCGGGTCACGGGCCACCACTTTCATGCCCGAGGGCTCCAGCTCCTTTTTCAGGCCTTGGTACCAGCCCTGAGCCAGGTCAAAGCCCATGGCCACCGGAATGTAGCCCACGGTCTTGCCGGCCAGCGCCTTCTTGTAGCCCTCACGGAAGGGCTCATCCAGGCCCTTGCTCTGGGCCAGTGCGCTGCCCGCCAGCCCCAGGCTCAGGGCCAGACCGGCGAAGGTTGTCGTCCACTTTCCTGCGTTTCCTGCGTTGTGCATGCTTGTCTCCTTGCTTGTTTGAGGATCAAAAGCGCCTGAGGCCGGGCGTGCGGCATACCGAAACCAGAATGGGAGCGGGCGGCTCTAGATGTCGCCCTGTTGGGCTGTCTCTTCGTTGCGCGGGTTGAGCACCGAGTCGATCAGGATGGCGGCCAGCAGCACCAGGCCCTTGATGATGTTCTGCACCGAGTAAGAAATGTCCATGATGGTCATGCCGTTGAGCATGGTGCCGATCAGCAAGGTACCGATCACCACGTTGGCCACGCCGCCGCGGCCACCCGACAGGCCGATGCCGCCCAACACCACCACCAGCACCACGTCATAGACCATGGTCGAGTTGTAGATGCGGGTGGGCATGCTGTTGACCGAGGCGGCCATCACCAGGCCTGCAAACAGGCCGATCAAGGCGGCCAGCACGTATTCAAAGACGATCACCGGCCGAGTGGGCAGGCCGGTGGCGCGGGCACTGAAGGGGTTGTCGCCTATCGCGTAGATGAAGGCGCCGGCGCGCACCTTGCGCAGCAGCAAGGCCATGAGGGCCGAGGCCAGCGCGAACATGACCACGGGCATGGGGATGCCCCCCAGCGAGCCGCGCCCCATGCCGGCCACGGCGTCCAGCGCCGCGGGCCATTGCACCACCTCCAGTTGAAAGATGGCCGCCTGCCCCAGGCCGGCCAGAAACAGGCCCGAGGCCAGGGTGGTGAACAGCGAAGGCACCTCGGCATAGGCGATCAGCCAGCCATTGATCAGGCCAAAAGCCAGCGACAGACCCAGCGCCATCAGCCCTGCCGAGGCGATCGACTGCCCATTGGCGACCATCTGCAGCATCAGGCCGGCCGGTACGGCCAGCGCGGCAATCATCGAGATGTCGATGCCGCGCCCGATGACCACCACCGCCATGCCCAGGCCCAGGATGCCCAGGATGGCCACGTTCTGCAGCAGCGTGAGCAGGTTGTCCAGGTTGGAAAAGCCGGGCAGCAGGACCGTGAAGCCCAGGAACATCACGATGAACAGGGCAAACACAATGGTTTGCTGGGTGGCACGCAGTTTGGGGATGGTCATGGCGGGCTCCTTGGGTCAGGTCAGGGCGGCGTTGAGCGAGCGACGCAGCTCGCGCTTGACGATCTTGCCGTTCAGGTTGCGCGGCAAAGGTTCGGTATCGATGGTCCAGGTCTCGGGCACGGCGTAGTCGGCCATGCGCTCTGCACAGAAGGCCTGCAACACCGGGGCCTGGGTGTCGTCACCCAGCGCACGCACGGTGACGAAGGCGTGCACTCTTTCACCCAGCACCGCGCAGGGCACACCGACCAGGGCCACTTCGATGACTTGAGGGTGCTCGGCCAGTACGTTCTCCACCGCGGCGCAATACACCTTGTAGCCGCCTCGGTTGATGATGTCTTTCTTGCGATCCAGGATGCGCAGATAGCCTTCGGCGTCCAGGCTGCCGATGTCGCCCGAGCGCCAGAAGCCGCCCCTGAACTCGCTGGCGGTGGCCGCCTCGTTGCGCCAGTAACCCGGTACCACCATCGGACCGGCGATCCAGATCTCGCCCACGCTGCCGCGCGGCAGCTCGCGGCCCTCGTCGTCGACGATGCACACCTCGCCACAGGGCACGGCCTGGCCCACGCTGTCGCGGTGGTGGTCGGTCTGACCGGGCGGCATGATCGTGGCGGGCGAGCAGGTCTCGGTGGCGCCATAGGCGTTCATCAGTGTCAGGCCGGGCAGGCGCTGCGCCAGCGCATCGATGGTGGCGGTCGACATCGAGGCGCCCCCAAAAGCCCCGATGCGCCAGTGCCGCAGATCGTGGTTCTGCAGATCGGGCAGCAGCAGGCACAGGTTGTACATGGCCGGCACCATGATGGTGTGGGTGATGCGCTCGGCCTCGGCCAGTCGAAGAAACTCGCCCGCCTTGAAGGGGGGCATCAGCACCAGGCAGCCGGCGCAGTGGAGCATCGTGTAGAGCTGCGCCACCAGCCCGGTGACGTGGCTCAGGGGCACGGCCACCAGCGTGCGCTCCTGGGCGCCCAAGGCCATCACCTGCGCAAAGTGCATCACCGAGTGGATGATGTTGAGCTGGCAGATCATGGCCCCCTTGGGTTTGCCGGTGGTGCCCGAGGTGTAGAGCAGCACGGCCAGATCGTCTTCGTGGGCGGCGTGGGGTTGGGTCATGGCCTCGCCTTGCAACAGGCCGGACAGGGCGCTGAAGCCGGTCACGGCCTGGCTTCCGCACACCAGCCGCCAGCGCAGCGCCTCGGGTGGTTGGTCGTGTGGGAACCACTCGACCAGCTCGGGTGCGCACACCACGACCACCGCCGCTGAATCGGCCAGGGCATGGGCCAGCTCAAGCCCCCGGGCCCGGTCGCTGATGGGCACCAGCACGGCGCCCATCCAGGCGCAGGCCAACCCCAGCAAGACGAATTCAGGCCGGTTGGCCATGTGCAGGGCCACACGGTCACCGGGCTGCACGCCCAGGCGTGCCAGGCCGGCGGCATATCGGGCGGCGGTGTGTTGCAGCTCACGCCAGCTCAGCCGCAGCCCGCCTGAAACCAGGGCTGGCGCATCAGGGTGTGCCTGGGCGGCCCGCTGCAGCATGTGGCCCAGGCTGATCGGGCGTTCGCTGTAGCAGCGCATCACACGGTTCTGGAAATGGGTTTCGCGACGCGTCAGGGGCATGCTGTCTCCAGTCTGGTCGGGGCGGGCCGGGTGGGCCGCGGGCTCGCTCAAGACGCCGCGCAGCAACATCTCCAGGCAATGGTCCACGGCGTGGCGCAAGGCTTCGGCGCTGTGCTGGCCCGGTCGGTACCAGCGACCGATGCCGCTCAGGGCGCCGACCACGGTGAATGAGGCGACGGCGGCATCGCCGGTGACGATCCAGCCGGCCAGCATGCCTTCGTCGATCAGCACCCGGAAATCGGCGTCGACCTGACGCTTGAGGCGGCGCAACTCGCGCCGCCGCTCTTCGGGCAGGGTGTCCTCGCCCAGGCGGATCACGCATTGGCCGAAATCACCTGTCACCACGCTGGCGTACAAGGCCATGGCGGCGCGCAGGCGCTCACGCCCGCTCAGCCCCTGGCCCTGCAGCTGGGCCAGGCCAGTGTGAAACTCGGCCAGTCCGCGCTCCACGCAGTCAAAAAGGATCTGCTCCTTGTTGTCGACGTAGTAGTAAAGCGTTGGCTTGGACACCCCCAGGCTGCGCGCGATGTCGTCGAGCGAGGTGTGCTGGAAACCGTTCTTGGTGAACAGGCGCGCCGCTGCCAGCAACACGGCGTCCTTCTTGGCCTGGCGCGCAGGTTCCCGCTCATGGCGGGTGGCCCAGGGCGAGCCCTTGGGCTCGGGCGGTTGGCTCCCTTGGACGCTTGCAGCAGCAGTTTTAGGCACGGACACCGACCTTTCCTGGCTTGATCGAGATCAGGTTACCGGCGGGTAAGCCTGTCGACTGGCGGAAAGATAGACCTCCTGAAAGGCATTTCAGCTAAGGAAAACCCTTTGACGCAAAGCACCATCTGTCTGGTGCGCGACATCTGGCCTCCGCTTGCGGCGCGGCTGGATGTGGACCGGGAAGTCACTGGTGACGACGCAGGCCAGGGGAGGCGGTGGGCTCCGGATCAGCCTTGGGCGGCCGGGTCGGCAGCGGCAGACAGACAAAAAAAAGCCCCCGTGCCGATGCGGAAAAGCACCGGCACGGGGGCTGGATGCGCGGCAATCAATGCACGCGCACGCTCACCATGGTCTGGTTCAGCAGTTGGTAGGCGATTTCACCAAAGGTGATGGGGCCGGCCATGCCGCCGATGGCCTTGCCTTCGAGCTCTCCGAACACGAAGTTCAGGATGCAGTTGCACGACAGGGCCAGGCCGTCTGCGCTCTGGTCGGCCAGGCGGGCGCGGAAGGCGGCGGCGTAGTCACCCACGGGTTTGGCAAAGCGGTAGTCCACCCCGGGGAACACGGGTGCATACAGCACCACCTTGCCGCCCGCCTCGCCCACGCTTTGCAGCGACGCATTCACGTGGGCGCCGGCAAAGTCACCCACCAGGGGCAACTGGCCGTTTTCCAGGCCGTGTTCGCGCACATACGCGGCGAAGTTGGTCGGCTGGCCATTGACCAGGCATTGGCCCACTTCGAAGGTGGTCTGCTCGAACTGCAGCAGGTCGCCGGTGCCGGGCTCAAACAGGTTGACGATTTCGATCGAAGCCAGTTTGTCTTCGGGCAGCTTGACATAGGCCACCACGGCGCGGTCTTCGTACTTGGTGGCGGTGCGGCCGTCGTAGACCTTGGGGGTGGCGCTGCCCAGCTGCGACAGGTGCACACCGGCGATCCAGCCCACCGTGGGCTTGATGAAGGCGTCTTCGAAGTTGGCGGCCCCCGCGGCGAACTTCTGGTGCGAGCTGCTGCCGGCCGGGATGATGGTCACGGCAAAGCCGTTGTCGGGGCCGTTGCGGCTGATGTCGCCCAGGGCCTCAGGGCCGTAGCTGGCAAAGCTCACCTCGCCGACGGGCGACAGATCGGTGGCAAAAACCTGACCGTCTTGCACCACCACGCCACCGCTGGGCACCATGAAATAAGGGATGGTGCCGCCAATCCAGTTGCCGGCAGGCAATTGGTCCAGTGCGGATTCGGGGCCGGCCAGGCTCAGCGGCGTGCCTTGGCGGATCAGCTCGGCCGCAGCCTGCACGGAGATCAAATTGTTCATGGTTCGGTCCTCAGAGTGTGGTCAGTTGGGCGACTTCGGTCGGGAGAATGCGTTCCCACTTGGTGAAGAAGGCATGCAGCTCGGCGGCGCGTGCGGGCAGCGGATCGGTACTTCGTTCGATGCGCTTGGCCAGCAGTTGGGTGCCCAGGTGCTGTGTGCGGATTTTGCTGAGCCCGCCTGCGGCCAGCTTTTGCCAGCAGGGATGGTTGAGAGCCGGAATGGCCATGTTGTGCTCCAGAGTGTTTGTGGCTGCCGTGAATATCAATTGTCTCGCCATGGACGATGTCAATTGTATCGCTATGATCATTTAAAAGTCCAAAATGAACAATAGCCGACTGAAAATAATGATTGATTTGATTTTTAAGGTGTTGATCAAACGCAAATCCAGAACACTCCCTGTGTGGCTGGCCGGGGGCATCGGCGGTGCTTGTTGCGCTGAGTCATGGTGTCGCCGCAGAGCGGCTCTAGAGTGGGAAGGCGCGCCCTTGCGTGCACCTCATCTTCAGGAGTCAGCCCATGAGTACCTTGATGAAAGCCGCCGTCTTTGTCGAACCCGGCCGCATTGAACTGGTCGACAAGCGCATTCCCGATGTCGGGCCCAACGATGCCTTGCTGCGCGTCACCACCACCACCATTTGCGGCACCGATGTGCACATCCTCAAAGGGGAGTACCCGGTGGCCCGCGGTCTCACCGTGGGCCATGAACCGGTGGGGGTGATCGAGAAGCTGGGCAGCGCCGTGCAGGGCTACCAGGAAGGGCAGCGGGTGATTGCGGGGGCCATCTGTCCCAATTTCAATTCCTATGCAGCCCAGGACGGTGCCCCTTCGCAGGACGGTAGTTACCTGGTGCCTCAGGGCTTGTGCGGCTGCCATGGCTTCAAGGCCACAGCAGGCTGGCGCTTTGGCAACCTGATCGATGGCACTCAGGCCGAGTACGTGCTGGTGCCCGACGCCCAGGCGAACCTGGCCCCGATCCCCGATGGCCTGACCGATGAGCAGGTGCTGATGTGCCCCGACATCATGTCCACCGGGTTCAAGGGCGCCGAGAACGCCAATATCCGCATTGGGGACACCGTGGTGGTGTTTGCCCAGGGCCCGATCGGCCTGTGCGCCACGGCCGGGGCCCGTCTGCTGGGTGCCACCACCATCATCGCGGTGGACGGCAATGCCCACCGGCTGGGCATCTCCAGGCAATTGGGGGCGGACGTGACCCTCAACATCCATGAGTGCGATGTGGTGGCCGAGGTGCTGAAGCTCACAGGCGGACGCGGAGCAGATTCGGCGATCGAGGCGCTGGGCACCCAGGCCACCTTCGAAGCGGGCCTGCGCGTGATCAAACCCGGGGGCACCCTGTCGAGCCTGGGCGTTTACTCCGGTGACCTGACGATCCCGCTGTCGGCGTTTGCCGCTGGACTGGGTGACCACCGCATCAACACCGCGCTGTGCCCGGGCGGCAAGGAGCGGATGCGCCGTCTGATGAACGTGCTGGCCTCAGGCCGGCTGGATCTGGGCGTTCTGGTCACCCACCACTACCCGCTCGATCAGATCGTGGCGGCCTACGACCTGTTTTCGCACCAACGCGACGGGGTGTTGAAGGTCGCCATCAAGCCCTGAACACCAAGCCCTGAGGCGGTCAGGTGCCGGTTCAGCGACCCCGCGCCGCGCTCAGGCGGCTTGGGCGGTCGAGGCACGCTCCAGGATTTGGAAGCCGATGTCCACGATCGGGTGCTGCGGTGTGTGGCCCGCGCAGCGCTCCAGGATCAGGCGGGCCGACAATTCACCGATCAGACGCCCATCGACGCTCACCGTGGTCAGCGCGGGCTCGACATGGGCCGAGAACTCGGCATTGCCAAAGCCGCAGAGGGCCAGGTCTTGCGGCACACGCAGGCCGCGCGCCTGGGCTTCGATCATCACGCCCTGGGCCATCTGGTCGGAGCTGCAATAGATCGCCTGCAGATCGGGGGCCTGCGCCAGCAGCTGGCTCAGGGCCTGGCGCCCCAAGGCCAGCCCGCTGGGGGCGGGCACGAAGGCGGTGGGCACCTCGCGGCCCCAGGTGGCCACGAAGCCTTCGCAGCGCTGGCGGGCCCGGTGGTCGTCGGCACTGGCGATGCCCACCCGTTTCCAGCCCTTGCTGAGAAAGTAGCCGGCAATCGCACCGCCCACCTTGAGGTGCGAAAACCCCACCAGCATGTCGATCGGGCGGTCGCTGTAATCCCAGGATTCGACCACCGGAATGCCGGCCTGCACCAGCCGTTCGCGGGCTGAGGCCGAGCCCACCAGCCCGGCCATGAACAGGCCATCGGGGCGGCGGCTGATCATGGTGTTGATCAGGGCGTCTTCGCGATCCTGGTTGTAGCCACTCTGTCCCAGGATGAGCTGGTAGCCCGCCTGGGCCAGGGTATCGGTCAGGGCCTGCAGCGTGGGCAGAAACTGAGCCACCGACACCGCCGGCAGAATGCCCGCGATCATCTGGCTCTTGCGCGACTTGAGGCCCCCGGCCAGCAGGTTGGGCAGGTAACCGGTGGCGGCCACGGCCTGTTTCACCCGCTCCAGTGTCTTGTCGGACACCAGTTCAGGTTTGCTCAGGGCGCGCGAGGCGGTGATCAGAGAGACGCCGGCCTCACGGGCAACGTCGTGCAGGGTGGCCGCTTTCTTGGGTGCTGTGGTCTTCATCGGATGCTTGCTGCGGAATACCGGTCAGGGTATCAGACCTGAGGTCGCCCCAAGGGCCTGAGCCCCTCGGCCATCAGTTGACGGCAGCGCCCAACGGGACCTTGCTCTGCTCTTCAGTGGCGCAGTGCATGCCCAGGCGCTGCAGCAACTGCCGGTCTTTTTCGGCCTGCGGGTTGCTGGTGGTGAGCAATTTGTCGCCATAGAACATGCTGTTGGCACCCGCCAGAAAGCACAATGTCTGCAGGGCTTCGGGCATGTCTTCGCGCCCGGCCGACAGGCGCACCATGGCCCGTGGCATGCAGATGCGGGCCACGGCGATCATGCGCACGAACTCCAGCGGGTCGAGTGTCTGGGTGCCGGCCAGGGGGGTGCCCTCCACCTGCACCAGGTTGTTGATGGGCACCGACTCGGGGTAGGGCTGCAGATTGGCCAGTTGCACGATCAGGCCCGCGCGCTCACGGCGTGATTCGCCCATGCCCACGATCCCCCCTGAGCACACTTTCAGGCCCACATCACGCACCCGCTCCAGGGTGTCGAGGCGGTCCTGGTAGGTGCGGGTGGTGATGATCTGGCCATAGAACTCGGGCGAGGTGTCCAGGTTGTGGTTGTAGTAGTCCAGCCCCGCTTCGCGCAGTTGCTCGGCCTGACCGTCGGCCAGCATGCCGGCGGTCAGGCAGGTTTCCAGGCCCAGGGCTTTGACCTCGCTGATCATCTCGCCAATGACCTCGACATGGCGCGCCTTGGGCGAGCGCCAGGCCGCACCCATGCAAAAACGCGTGGCGCCGTTGGCCTTGGCGGCACGGGCGGCCTCCAGCACCTCGGCCAGCGGCAGCAGCTTGTCGGCCTTCAGACCGGTGTCGAAGTGGGCCGATTGGGGGCAGTACTTGCAATCCTCTTCGCAGCCGCCGGTCTTGATCGACAGCAACGTGGAGAGCTGGATCGCGTTGGGGTCGAAGTGCTGGCGATGCACTTGCTGGGCCCGGTACATCAGGTCGTTGAAAGGCAGTTCCAGCAGTTCCAGCACCTGGGCCACGCTCCAGGGCTGGTGGTTGATGCGGTCGGCGTCGGTGGTGGGCGTGCGAGTTTGGATCTGGTTCGGGTTCATGGTTTGCGTGTCGCCGTCTGAAGGCCGTCGATCTGGGGGTAATGCTTCTTGGTCGGGCATTCTAGAAGCTGTGCTGGGTCAACCCGACCGGATCAGCCCGGCGCTCGGTGCCCGGCTCAAATCGCAACCTCCGAGTCCGGGATGGACCCCTGCGTCGACTCTCAGCCCCCTTGCAGCAGGCGTTGCGCGCGGCTTTCTTCGGTCACAGCGCGATCAAAGTCCGGCAGGCCGATCTGGTTGAGCACGCGCTTGAAGCTGGCGGCCACCTCGGGTTTCAGATCGGCCAGACGCCTGGCGATCTGCAACCCCTGGGCCGGCAGCGCTGGGGCAGGGGCCACCTGCCAGATCAGTCCCCAGGCTTGGGCTTGCACGGCATTGAATTCATCGCCGAGCAGCATCAGGGCTTTGGCCCGAGCCAGCCCGGCGAGGGCAGGCAGCGTGGCGGTCAGCCCGCCGGTGACGAACACGCCCAGTGAGGCTTCCGGCAGCTTGAAACGCGTGTCTTCTGCCGCCACGACGACATCGGCATCCAGCATCCATTCCAGGCCGGCACCGACGGTCCAGCCATGCACCTCGGCCAGTACCGGCCGGGGGCTGTGCACGATGGCGTGGGCCACGGCCTGAACCAGCACCAGGTCTTGTTCCGTGGGGGGCGCCGAGACGTCCCGCCCGGCACAGAAGGCGCGACCCTCGCCGCGCAGCCGGATGGCCCGCACGTCAGGGGCCTTCGCCGCGTTCTCCAGCGCCTGAAGCAGCGCACTGGCCAGCTCATTGTCGATGGCATTGAGTTTGTCGGGGCGGTTCAGCGTCAGGGTCAGTACACCCTCGTCGAGTTGCTGCAGCAGTTTGGGCGATGGGGGCATGGCGTGGCGCAATTTGAGACGGGTTGCCCATGGTGCCAGAACCAGGGCATCACCCGGGCCTGCGCCGTTCCTTGCGCCGGCGGCCCCCTCGGCGTCTGAGCTGGGGGAGGCAGATTTTCGACAGTCTGGGCAGCACGCGGGCCGACGGCCAGGGCGGCCTTTAGCCAATGGTGTCGAGCCAGAACCCGATCATGGCGATCGCGGCACCCAGCAACACGCCCGCAAGCAATGCCTTGTTCCAGTGCGATCCAGTGTTCGGGTTTGGGTTCAGGCCTCGGGGCAAGGGCTCCATGGGGCGTGTTTCCTGTGCAATCAGGGAGTCACTGAAGTAGGGCGCGGCAGGTAGTTTCATCAGGCACCTTTTGGAGTGGACTTGTGTCGTAACTTAGAGGGCGTCGACTGACCAAAACCTGACTTGGCACCGCTTGTCATGATTTGTCACAATTTTCTGCCCCTGTTCCCATCAACGCATCGACTCACAAAACCCCACTGATGCAGTGGCGCACGAGGCAAATTCTTCGCGGGGCGGCCCGCTTTCAGCGTGGGGGGGCCGCTCGCCGGGTGGACAATCCACCCTGCCGATTCGCGACAATCGGCGAACCGATTGAAAACGCCATGCAAACCAAGACTCTCTCCATCCTTCCTGTCATCTTCGCCATCGCTGCGGGCGCTCTGGTGCCAAGTTCGGCGTCATTTGCTGCGGGTGGACACCATGCCGCCAAGGCTGCCTCTCCCAAGAAGGCCGCCGCCGCTGCTGCGGCCAACGCCCTGCCGCCCCTGGCTGCCCAGACCACCCTGGCCGGCAGCCCACCCGCGCTGCCAGCCAAGGCCTGGCTGCTGATGGACTTTGACTCCGGTGAGGTGCTGGCCTCGGCCAACGCCGACGAACCCCTGCCGCCCGCATCGCTCACGAAGATGATGACCAGTTACCTGGTCGAGCAGGCGCTGCGCTCAGGCAAGCTCAAGCAGGACGATCTGGTCTCGGTCAGCCAGAACGCCTGGTGCCGTGGCTCCAGCACCGAGTCGTGCATGTACCTGCCGCTGAACAGCCAGGCCACGGTGATCGATATTCTGCGCGGCATCATCATCCAGTCGGGCAATGACGCCTCCAAGGCGATTGCCGAACACATGGCCGGCTCCGAGGAGGGCTTTGCCAAGCTGATGAATGCCGAAGCCCAGCGCCTGGGCATGACGCACACCCACTTCATGAACCCGACGGGCCTGCCCGATCCGGATCACAAGTCGTCTGCGCGTGACCTGGCGATCCTGGCGCGCGCCATCATCCGAGACAGTGCCGACTACTACCCCATCTACGCGGAGCGCGAGTTCAAGTACCACGGCATCAAGCAAGGCAACCGCAACGCCCTGCTGTACACCGACCCCACCGTGGACGGCCTGAAGACGGGCCACACCGAAGAGGCTGGCTACTGCCTGGTCACTTCGTCCAAGCGCAACGGGATGCGTTTGATCACCGTCATCCTCAACACCAGCAGTGCCCAGGCCCGTGCTGACCAGACGCGAGCCATGCTGGGCTGGGGCTTCAGCACCTTCGAGAAGGCCACCCCGATCCAGCCGGACGCGGTGGTGGCCACGGCCAAGGTCGGCTACGGCAAGGCCGATACCGTGGCCGCCGGCCTGGGGGCCCCCTGGACCCTGACCGTGCCGCGGGGCCAGCAGGTGCAGACGGCGGTTGAGTTGAAGGCTGATCTGGAGGCTCCGGTGGCCAAAGGGGCTGTGATCGGCAAGGTGGTCGCCACCTCGAATGGCAAGCCAGTGGGTGAAGCCCCGCTCGTGGCGCAGGCTGAAGTGGAGCGTGCCGGCCTGATGCTGCGCGCCTGGCAGGGCCTGGCCAAGCTGTTTGGCAAGTAAAGCCAGGCGGGTCTGCAGGGCGCTCAGCGTGCCGCTTCGGCGGCGCCAAGGGCCACGCGTGCAGAGAGCCGTGGCCGGCGGTGCGGTGTCGCACCGGAGTGCGATACCGCGGTCGGGTTCATGCCGCCTTCACGGGCGAGCGTTCATACCAGCGCTTGCTGTTGTTGACGATGCTCACCACCAGCAGCATCACCGGCACTTCGATCAGCACGCCCACCACGGTGGCCAGTGCCGCACCTGAGTTGAAGCCGAACAGGCTGATGGCCGCTGCCACCGCCAGTTCGAAAAAGTTCGAGGCACCGATCAAGGCCGATGGGCAGGCGATGTTGTGTTTTTCTCCCACGGCGCGGTTCAGCCAGTAGGCCAGCGCCGAGTTGAAAAACACCTGGATCAGGATCGGCACGGCCAGCAGTGCAATCACCAATGGCTGCTTCAGAATGGCTTCGCCCTGGAACGCAAACAGCAGCACCAGCGTGGCCAGCAAGGCCGTGATCGACCAGGGCCCGATTTGGGCCATGGCCGCATCGAAAGCGGCCTGGCCTCTGGCCAGCAGCGACCTGCGCAACCACTGGGCCAGGATCACCGGAATCACGATGTAGAGCGCCACGGATGTCAGCAGGGTGTCCCAGGGCACGGTGATGGCGGAAAGCCCCAGCAGAAAGCCCACCAGCGGTGCGAAGGCAATCACCATGATGCTGTCGTTGAGGGCGACCTGGGACAGCGTGAACAAGGGGTCGCCGCCGGTCAGGCGGCTCCAGACAAACACCATGGCGGTACAAGGTGCGGCTGCCAACAGGATCAGCCCCGCAATGTAGCTGTCGAGTTGATCGGCCGGCAGCAGTGGCGCGAACCAGTGGCGGATGAACAGCCACCCCAGAAAGGCCATTGAAAAGGGCTTCACCAACCAGTTCACAAACAGGGTGACGCCGATGCCCTTGACGTGTTGGCGGACTTCGCCGAGCGCAGAAAAATCGACCTTCACCAGCATCGGGATGATCATCACCCAGATCAGCAGGCCCACGGGCAGGTTGACCTGGGCCACTTCCAGGCGGCCGATGGCCTGGAACACGCCCGGCATGAGTTGGCCCAGGGCGATGCCGGCGACGATGCAAAGAAAGACCCAGACCGTCAGGTAGCGCTCAAACACACTCATGGGGGCGCTGGCCGCTCGTTGGGCAGTGGTTTCGCAGGGGGCGCTCATGTCAGTCCTTGGAGAGTTCACGGGCCGTCGTCTGCAGCATGGCCTTTGCCAGCTTGTCGGCTGGCAGGTTGATCAGCAACTCCAGGCGACGCTTGATCAGGTGCAGGGTCTGGCGGAAGGCCTCCAGCTTTTCCTCGTCCGAGGACTCGCCTTCGGAAGGGTCGGCATAGCCCCAGTGGGCGGTGGCCGGGTGCCCCGGCCAGATCGGGCAGACCTCGCCCGCGGCGTTGTCGCACACGGTGATGATCAGGTCCATCTTGGGGGCGTCTGCCGCGGCGAATTCATCCCAGCTCTTGCTGCGCAGGCCTTCGGTGGAGATGCCGGCCTTTTGCAACACTTGCAAGCCCAGCGGATTGGGCTTCTGGTTCTCGCGTGGGCTGCTGCCGGCGGAGAAGGCCTTGAAGCGGCCTTGGCCCATGGCGTTCAGCAAGGCCTCTGCCAACACGCTGCGGGCAGAGTTGTGGGTGCAGAGAAACAAGACATTCAGGGGGGTGGTTTCGGTGGTCATGACAGGCTCAGCAGCAGGTGGATCGGGTGGTGTTGGGGGTGCAGCAGGCCGCTTGATCAGGGGCGTGCGCTACTGCAGCGGGGGCACAGCAAGCCGATGCGGCCCGGTCGCTGCGGGCCGCCTGGACGGCAGCCTGCCCGGATTGCAGCGCGGCTGTCGGTGTCGATGGGCTGCAACAGGCGCCGGCTGCGGTGGCTGGCGGGTTCTCGTTGAACACGGGGATGTCACCCAGCGTGTGAAAGTGCTCCCAGGCGATGCCTTGGGGGTCTGTGACCCAGTGTTTTTCACTGCGGGCGTAGCAGCAGGTGGTGCTGCCTTCGTCGAGCAACGCCAGGTCAGCCGATCGGGCCCGGGCCTTGAGCTCGGCCAGTTCGTCCGCCTCATCCACCTGAAAGCCCAGGTGGTCCAGCCCCGGCTTGCTGCCGCGGGTGGAGATGGCGAAGTTCACCCGAGGGTCCTCCAGCATCCATTTGGCGTAGTCAGCCTCTACCCTGGTCGGCTCGGCAGCGAACAGCTGGGTGTAGAAGCCGACGCTCTTGGCCAGGTCTTCAACATGCATGTGAACATGGAATCGTTTCATGGGGCTCTCCTGAATGGACGTTCAACAATCGCACGGGCGCGCTGTTGACAGCGTGCAGTCCGTGCCTTGGCAGCAGTTTTCGGTGAGGTAGCTCAACAACTCGTTCATGGTTTCGAACGATGCTCGATAGATCAGATTGCGTCCCTGGCGCTCCTGGCTGATGAGCCCCGCGTGGGCCAGCTCTTTGAGGTGAAACGACAGCGTGTTGGGCGGAACGGCCAGTTGCTCTGCCAGAACCCCCGGGGTCATGCCCGCCTGGCCGGCGACCACCAGGGCTCGAAAAACCCGCAGGCGCACTTCTTGGGCCAGTGCTGCCAGGGAGCGGACGACATCTTGTTCTTTCATGCATCAACTATACAACGATATTGGAAATGTTGTAAATTTAAGCCTGTCGAGGTGATTTCCAACTTGTCGCGCTGCGCGCAGACACCTCGCTGGCCTTCTGAAACAGGAAATTCATGCCGTCATCCATCCGTCTTCTGGATGCCCCGACCAAGTACCTTTTCTTCACCGGAAAGGGCGGCGTGGGCAAGACCTCAGTGTCCACAGCGGTGTCCATTGCCCTGGCAGATTCAGGTAAAAAGGTCTTGCTGGTCAGCACCGATTCAGCCTCCAACCTGGACGAGATGCTGGGGGTCGAGTTGCGCAATCAACCGGTCACCGTGCCGGGTGTGGCCGGCCTCTCGGTTTTGAACATCGACCCCGAGGCCGCTGCCCGGAGTTACCGCGTGCGCGTCATCGAGCAGATGGGGCCTCAGGCCAGCTCGGAGGACGTGTCCACGGTGCGCGAACAGCTCTCGGGTGCCTGCACCACCGAGATCGCCACGTTCGACGAATTTGCCAGCCTTCTCTCGGATGGGGGCGAGGCCTTTGACCACGTGGTGTTTGACACGGCGCCCACGGGCCACACGCTGAGGCTGCTCAGCCTGCCCAAGGCCTGGAGCGGGTTTCTGGGCGGCAATGACCGGGGGGCTTCGTGCCTGGGCCCGCATTCGGGCTTGAAGATGCAGGAGCAACTTTTCAACCGGGCCTTGAAGTCGCTGAACGATCCGGCGTTGACCAGCCTGGTTCTGGTGGCCCGCCCCGAGGCCAGCGCCCTGCAGGAGGCCGCCAGGTCCTCGGTCGAACTGCTGACGCTGGGGCTGACTCGGCAGCGCCTGGTGGTCAATGCCGTGTTCAAGGCCAGCGACCGGCAAGACGCCATCGCCATGGCACTGGAGGACTTGGGGCAGCAGGCGCTGCGGGCGATGCCCGATGCACTTCGCCACTTGCCTTGCGATCTGGTGGCCTTGCGTCCTGTCGATTCCGTGGGCTTGGCGGCGCTCAGGGCGCTGCTGTCGGGCAATCCGGTCGATGCCCCTCCACCCCTGGCGCTTGATCTGGCCCGGGCGCATCCCGGTCTGGGGGGTCTGGTGGCCGAACTGGCCCAGGGCGAGCACGGCTTGATCATGGTGATGGGCAAGGGCGGCGTGGGTAAAACCACCGTGGCAGCTGCGCTGGCCCTGGGCCTGGTCCGACATGGCAAATCGGTTCACCTCAGCACCACCGACCCTGCCGCTCACCTGGCGGTCACCCTCGAGGGCGAGGTGCCTGGCTTGAGCGTCGGCCGGATCGACCCCAAGGCCGAGACCCAAAAATACGTGGACAAAATCGTGGCGGCCAAGTCGCCCGGCATGACGGCTGCCGAAAAAGACCTGTTGATCGAAGACCTGCGCTCACCCTGTACAGAAGAGGTGGCGGTATTTCATGCCTTCTCGCATGTGGTTTCGCAGGCCAGAAGTGCTTTTGTTGTGCTGGACACCGCTCCAACCGGGCATTCTTTGTTGCTCATGGACGCCACCGGCGCCTACCACCGTCAGATGCTCAGAGAGTTTGAAGGCAAAGGGGCAGGGCGCATCGTGACCCCGCTGATGCGCCTGCAAGATGCCGACTACACGAAGATCATCCTGGTGACCCTGCCTGAGGCAACACCGGTCTCGCAGGCGGCGGCTCTTCAGGATGACCTGCGGCGCGCCCAGATCGAGCCCTTTGCGTGGGTGATCAACAAATCCTTGCTGGCCACGGCCACCCAGGATCCCTTGCTCCAGGCGCGACTGCTCAGTGAGCACCGGCAAATCGAGCGTGTCCTGGGGCTGGCCGGGCATTCGGTCTACAGCGTTCCCTGGACCGCGAAGCCGCCGGTGGGCGTGGCGGCCTTGCAGGAGCTTGTCAGGCCCTGATACCCGTCCGGCGGGTTTGAGTGGGCATGGGGGGGGCAGGGCCGCCTGGCGGCTTCTGTTCAGTCGTTTTTAAAAATGGTATCGTTGTCATTGCTGTTCAAATAGAAAAATCCCCTTGCAACATCTTATTTGCAGGGTGGGTTTTCAAAAAAATGTGACGGTAATGACAACGACAATCATTGATGAAGCGCTCGCCATGAGCGAACGCACATGGAGACGACATGACCTCCCTGCTGTTGGCCAGACCGGCCCTGCCCAGCCTGCCAGTGCTGGCCAGTGAGCTGCAGTGGTCGATCACGCGGGTGCACGCCGGCGCCGCATCGATGTTGATCCAGCCAGCCGGCATCGAGCCCGGATGAAGCCCCACAACAACCTCAGGAGACCCGCATGAAAACACCACCCCACCTTTCAGGCCGTCGTTGGATCCTGGGCCTGGCCGCGCTCAGTGCCTGTGTTCTGGGCACGGCCGTGCATGCCCAGGCCCATGATTTCCCGAACCGACCGGTGACCCTGGTGGTGCCGTTTCCACCCGGTGGCGGCACCGACACCAGTGCCCGCCTGATCGCCACGCGCCTGAGTCAGAAGTGGGGCAGGTCGGTCATCGTCGACAACAAGGGCGGCGCTGCCGGCATGATCGGCGCTGACTTCGTGGCCAAGGCCAAAAGCGACGGCTACACCTTGCTGTTTGGCAACATCGGCACCCAGGCCATCAACCCCTCGTTGTACAAGTCGATGCCGTATTCGCCCGACACGGCCTTCGTGCCCGTGTCCCTGGTGGCGGAACTGCCCCTGGTGATGATGGTGAATGCCCAGGTGCCCGCCAAGACGGTGGAAGAGTTCATCGCACTGGCCAAATCCAAGCCTGATGCCATGAGCTACAGCACCTCGGGTGCGGGCAGTTCGATGCACCTGGCGGCAGAGATGTTCAAGAGTGGCTCCGGAACCGCTGTGCAACACGTGCCCTACCGGGGGGGTGGCCCGGCCGTGGGCGACCTGTTGGCCGGCCATGTGCAACTTTGTTTTGCCACGGTGCTTGAATCGAGTGGGCACCTCAAGAGTGGCAAGGTACGTGCGCTGGCCGTCACCGGCAAGACCCGGGTGCCCGCCTTGCCACAGGTGCCGACGCTGGCCGAAGGCGCCATCCCGGGCTTTGATTCCATCTCCTGGGTGGGGCTGTTGGCGCCGGCCGGCACCCCGCGGGAGATCACCGATAAGATTTCAGCCGACATCCGGCAGGTGCTGGCGCTGGATGAGGTCAAGGCCCGGCTGGCCGAACTGGGCGCACTGCCCGTGGGCAGCACCCCCGACGCGTTTGCCACGCTCATTGCCAGCGACCGCAAGCGTTACGCGCAAATCATTGCCGATAAGAACATCCACGTCGACTGACTTTTTCCCTGAACGACCCGAGCTTCTCCCATGACCACCACCTCACCCCGCCTGATCCAGATCGGCCGTCAGATGCCCCAGCTTGAAGCCGCGCTGGCGGCCCGCTACACCGTGCACCGCCTGGCCGACGAGGCCGACCCGGCCGCTTTCCTGAAGGCCCAGGGCCACACTTTCGCCGGCCTGGTCACCTCGGCCGCCATCGGGGTGGACAACGCCGTCATCGCAGCGTTGCCTCAGCTCAAGGTGATTTCGAGCTTCGGCGTCGGCCTGGACAAGATCGATGTGGCCTACGCCAGCGCACGGGGGGTGCAGGTGGGCTACACCCCCGAAGTGCTGACCGACTGCGTGGCTGACCTGGCCTTCGGCCTGTTGATCGATGTGGCCCGGCAGATTGCAGCCGGCGACCGCTTTGTGCGCCGTGGCGCCTGGGTGTCGGCCAAGTACCCCATGACCACCCGTGTCAGTGGCAAGAAGCTGGGCATCTTCGGCATGGGGCGCATTGGCGGCACCATCGCCCGGCGCTCCAGCGGCTTTGACATGAGCGTGCGCTACACCAATCGGCATCCGGTGGCGGGCTCGCCCCATACCTTCGAGCCCAGCCTGATCGAACTGGCGCGCTGGAGTGACTTTCTCGTGATCGCCGCTGCCGGTGGCGCCGCCACCCACCACCTGGTCGACCGGGCTGTGCTGCAGGCCTTGGGCCCCAAGGGCTTCATCATCAACGTGGCCCGGGGCAGCGTGATCGATGAGGCCGCGCTGGTGCAGGCCCTGGCCGACGGCACCATTGCCGGCGCAGGGCTGGATGTGTTTGAGGCCGAGCCCCAGGTGCCCGAGGCCTTGCGCCAGATGGATCAGGTGGTGCTGCTGCCCCATGTGGCCAGTGGTACCCACGAAACCCGGCAGGCCATGGCTGACCGGGTGATCGAGAACCTGGAGGCGTTTTTTGCCGGCCGGCCGCTGGTGTCGCAGGCGCACTGATCCGCCGTGAGGTGGGCCCCTCGGGTGGCTGCCTCAACCCGCCGTGTTGCGGGCCTCCAGCGCCCGGTGGCGTTCGCGGCTTTTGGCGATGTGCAGGCGCATGGCGGCGCGCGCCGCCTCGGGCTGTTGATGCAGGATGGCCGAGTAGATCTCTTCATGCTCATCGGCCACGTGGTCGAGGTAGTTGCGCCGGCCTTCCTCAACCGGGTCTTGTGTGGTTTGCCAGCAGCGCGGCAGGCTGCCGGGGCTCAGTGTGCCCATCATCGCGATGTAATGCGGGCTTTGTGAGGCACGGGCAATCTCGCAGTGAAAGCGAAAATCGGCCCCCACCGGGTCGGTATTGGCCAGCCAGGCCTGGGACACCGCATCCAGCGACTGGCGCAGTTGCTGCAGATGGGCCTCGGTACGCCGCTGGGCCGCCATGGCGGCGGCCTCGGGCTCCAGGCCCATGCGCAGCTCCAGCACGGCCAGCAGGTCGGGCAGGGAGTGCATGCTGGCCGGGTCGATCGAAAAAGGGCGGGCGTCTTGCAGCGCAGACACAAAGGTCCCCAGACCCTGGTGCGCATAGATCAAGCCCCGGGCCTTGAGGCTGGTCAGTGCGTCGCGCACCACCGTGCGGCTGACGCCGAACTGCACCATCAGATCGGCCTCGGCGGGCAGTTTGTCGCCAGCGCGCAGCTGGCCCGCCTGGATGCGGGCCGCCAACTGTTCAACCAACTCCAGCGCACGGGCTGGGGCTTTGCGGGGAGGCTGCGGGCGAGGTGAAGTCACGGTCAAGGTCGGGCCGGGTTGAGGTCAAGCGGGCTGGTGCCAGCTCAGCCTCGATTTTGCATGACGCGGCGACCTCGCCACCCGCCCCGGGCCTGATTAAAAGCAACTGCGGCTCAGGCTGCGCCCTCGGCCTCCACGTACAACGCGTAGAGCGAGTGGCAGCTGGCCATGTAGAGGCGGTTGCCCTTGGGGCCGCCAAACGTCAGGTTGGGGCAGCGCTCAGGCAGGTGGATGTGGGCAATGGCCTTGCCCTGGGGGTTGAACACCCGCACGCCGTCGTGGTCGGCCGGGTTCACGCCCAGGCGTCCATCCGAGCCCCAGCCGCACCACAGGTTGCCGTCGCGGTCCACCTTGAAGCCGTCGAGAGCACCCGGGCCGTTGGCATCAATCAACTTGGTCTTGTTCGAGGCGCTGCCGTCGGCCGCGATGTCATAGGCCCAGATGCTGCGGCTGGGCGTGCCTTTCCACTCCACCACATACAGCTTTTTCTCGTCCGGCGAAAAGGCCAGGCCGTTGGGGTTCACCAGGTCGGTGATGATGGCGCGGATCTGTCCGTTGGGGTCGATGCGGTACACGTTGGTGGTGGCCTGTTCGGGCTTGGCCTTGAAGCCCTCCCATTCGCCATTGATGCCGAACAGCGGGTCGGTGAACCACACGCTGTCGTCCGACTTGACCACGATGTCGTTGGGTGCGTTCAGGCGCTTGCCTTCGTACTGGTCGGCCAGCACGGTGATCTTGCCGTTGTACTCGGTGCGCGTCACGCGGCGGGTGAGTGAGTGTTCGCAGGTCAGCAGCCGGCCCTGGCGATCGCGGGTGTTGCCGTTGGCATAGTTGGCTTGCTCACGGAACACGCTGAAGGCGCCGTTGGTTTCGTCGTACTTCATGATGCGGTTGTTCGGGATATCGCTCAGCAGCAGGTAGCGCCCGGCTGGAAAGTACACCGGTCCCTCGGCCCAGCGCATGCCGCTGGCCAACTGCTCGACCGAGCTGCTGTAGAGGCGGTACTTGAGAAAGCTCGGGTCCAGCACCTCGACGGCCATGTCGGGGTAGCGTGCGTTGGGCTTGAAGTCGATCTTCTGGGCTGCCGCCAGCCCGCTCAAGGCGGCCAGGCCGGCGCCGGTGGCGGTCTTCATGAATTGGCGGCGTGCCGGGGTTGCTTGGGGTTCGTTCATGTTTGTCTCCGTCTTCGTTGAAAAATCGCTGTCGGGCTGGCGCCTCAGGTTACGGGTGCCGGGTTGAACAGCACCAGGGCGTTGTGCAGCTTCCACTGCTCGGCCCAGGTCTTTTGGCGGCCGCTGGCCACCTCGAGCATCAGCTCGAACAGTTCCCAGCCCACCTGCTCGATGGTTTTCTCGCCGCTGGCGATGCGGCCCGCATTCACATCCATCAGGTCATGCCAGCGTTGGGCCAGGTCGTTGCGCGTGGCCACCTTGATCACCGGCACCTCGGCCAGCCCGTAGGGCGTGCCGCGGCCGGTGGTGAACACATGCAGGTTCATGCCAGCGGCCAGCTGCAGCGTGCCGCAGATGAAGTCGCTGGCCGGGGTGGCGGCGTAGATCAGGCCTTTTTGCGTGAGCTTTTCGCCGGGCGAGATCACGCCACTGATGGGGGCGCTGCCGCTCTTCACGATCGAGCCCATGGCCTTTTCGACGATGTTCGACAGCCCGCCCTTCTTGTTGCCCGGCGTGGTGTTGGCGCTGCGGTCCACGCGGCCCTGGTTCAGGTAGGCGTCGTACCAGGCCATCTCGCGGATCATGGCC
>NZ_JBWKWP010000029.1:0-52524 GCF_059422285.1 Curvibacter sp. GW821-FHT01G03 | reverse complement strand
GAGACATCGCAGAAGCACAAGGAAAAAATCCCCTCCATTGGATCGATGAAAGACCCAATCGATTTCTGTGCTCCGGATCTATTTTGTGACAGACGACAAAATGGGGTGATCATTATTTTGCATATCCATGGTTGGAGATAATCAACCAGCATTCACCTTAAAAATCAAATCCAATCAAAAACCCGGCGCCGGGCCGGGCTCCAAAGGCGGCATCCAGGAGAAGCTTCAAGTCAGCTCAAACCCCTGCCAGGTAATGAAGCGCCGCAAGTGATCCCGCCCCGACAGGCTTTGCGGCCCGGCCACGCGTTGGCTGGCCTGCTGCGACCACGGCACGGGGGGCAGGCCCTGATCGCGCTGAAAGGCCTGGATGGACTGGTCGTACCGCGGCACCTCGCCGGCTTCGGCCTCGGGGCTGTAATGCTCGTGGTGCAGCACCACCGACTGCGCCAGGCGCGGCTTGACGGCCGCGGGCTGGGCTGGATCAGGGTGACCCACGCACAGGCCGAACAGTGGAAACACGTGCGACGGCAGCTTCAGTTCAGCGGCCACCTCGGGGGCGCGGTTGCGCAGGGCCCCGATGTAGACGGTGCCCAGGCCCAGGGCCTCGGCGGCGACCACGGCATTTTGCGCGGCCAGCGAGGCGTCGATGCTGGCGACCAGAAACTGCTCCAGGTACTGGTTGGCATCCGAGGGCTGGCCCAGGCGCTGGGCCAGCCGATCCAGGCGCGAGAGGTCGGCCAGCCAGACCAGGAACAGCGGCGCCTGGCGGATGTGAGCCTGATCGCGCGACCACTCGGACAGGCGCGCCTTGCGCTCGGGGTCGGTGACGGCCAGGACGCTCCAGGCCTGCAGGTTGGATGAGGTGGGTGCCGATTGGGCGGCGGCCACCAGATGGGCCAAGGTGCCTTCTGGCAGGGCGTCGGGCAGGTAGGCGCGCACGGATCGGTGTGCCAGCAGGTGCTGCAGCACCGCGGTCTGGGCCTGTGCGGGCGGGGTGGGCAGCGTGGCCTGCGGGTTGCCGTAGCGGGCGGTCAGGGCTGGGTTCAGGTCAAAGGTTTCGTGGGTCATGGAGATCTCCAAGGGGTGGGTGCCGGCGGGTCAGGCCGGGATCAGCTGGATGCCGATATCGCCCTCGCGCTCCAGCTGGGCCACCAGGCCCAGCTCCCAATCGAGGTAGGCCTTGAAGCCCGCATCGCGCTGGGCCAGGTCGGCATGGGCATAAGGGCTGTACCAGTGGTCGTCGTCCCCCGTGAGCACGCCGTCGGCACCGCTTTGCAGGGGCAGGCCGGCAGCGGCCCAGGCCTCGGTGCCGCCGGCCAGGCTGCGCACGGTGCGCGCCAGCAGGCGCCGGGCCAGCTCGGCCGCCACGGTGGCCGCCAGCACGCCATCGGGCGAGGTGATGACGATCGGTGTCTGGTCGTCGGCACCACCGGCAAATTCCTGTAGCCGGTCGGGCACGGCAAAGCGGCTCCCGGGGATGTGGCGGCGCTCAAATTCGGCACGGCGATCGACATCGAAGACCTGCACGTCGCCCTGCTGTTGCCAGGCCTGCAGTTGCAGCGGCGACAGCCGGGCTGCGGCAGGTTGCGAGGCCAGCACACGCACCGGCTCGGGGCCGGTCACCGTGGTGGCCTGGGCAGGCGGGGTGAACACATAGACCTCATGTCCACCGAGCTGGGCCAGCCAGGCGGCCGTGGTCAGCGCACGCACACCGTCCCAGTCGGCCAGCACGATGCGGCTGCGGCGCGTGCCCACGTATTCATCGGTGGCCTGCACCAGCTGCCCACCCGGGGCCCAGCGCCAGCCCTCGAGGTGGCCGGCCTGGTACTCATCACGGGTGCGCACGTCGAACAGGTACAGCGATCGCTCATGGCGGTGGCGCTGCAGACGGACCAGGCCCGCTGCGTCGAGGCGCTGTACACCGGCCCGTTCGGCCACCCGGGCAGCCTGCTCACGCGCCCGGGCCAGGCCCTGGGGCGAAGGCTCGGGCAGGGCCGCGCTGCGCCCGTGCGCCAGGCTCTGCCCGGCCAGCAGCCAGGCCATGGTGCCGTCCTTGAGCGAGACCACGCGGTTCGGGATGCCGGCGTCGATCAGCGTCTGGGCACCCACGATGCTGCGGGTGCGCCCGGCGCAGTTGACCACCACCAGGGTGTCGGGATCGGGCGCCAGCTCATGGATGCGGTAGACCAGCTCGGCCCCGGGCAAGCTGTGCGCAAAGGGCAGGCTGAACTGCCCGAATTCCTCGGGGGTGCGGCTGTCCACCACCACCAGGTTCTGGCCCTTCTCCAGCGCCTGACTCAGGCCGGCCACGTCGATCCAGGGGGTATGCTTGTCGTGCTCGATGACCTCGCCAAAGGCCTTGCTGGGCACGTTGGTGCCGGTAAAGATCTCGAAGCCGGCGGCGGCCCAGGCCTCGGAGCCGCCCTCCAGCACCGACACCTGGGCATAGCCCAGGCGCACCAGCTTGCGGGCCGCCTCATGAGCCAGCGACTCGTCACCGTCGACTAGCACGATGCGGGTGCCACGGCGTGGCACCAGGCGGTCGATCAGCAGCTCCAGCCGCCACAGCGGGGCCGAGGCGGCCAGCAGCAGGTGGCCGTGGGTGTAGACGCCGGTTTCGCGTACGTCGAGCAAGGCGATCTCTTCGCCGTCAAGCAGGGCCTCACGCAGGGCCGCCGGGCTGATCAGCGGGTGGCGGATCAGGGCCGGGGGCGCAAAGGTGCGGTAGCTGCCACCGCTGCGGCTTTCAAACACCACGCGCCCGGGCAGGCGGTCCAGCCCCAGGCCGTAGAAGTGCAGGTGCAGGCCGGTCTCGGCCCCCACCAGCTCGATGGTGTGCACATCCGTGGGCTGCAGGGTGATGTAGCTGCCAGGGCCCACGTCGACGGTGCGGAGGGGGCTCAGGCTGACACGTGCCGGGTCGGCCGTTGGGCTGCGCTGGTAAAGCACGTTTTCTTCATGGCCCTGGATGCCGGCGATGATGGCCCAGGTGGTATGGTCGTGCGGCGGCTGGGCCTTGCCCGGCTGGCCGGCCGACACGTACAGGGCATAGTGGCCGTCCAGGTCTTCGTACAGGCGGTAGACCCGGGCCGGCACCTCTTCGCTGAGCGGAAAGTGCGCCTCTGGGAACAGCTCGCGGCGCAGGCCCAACTGCGCCAGGGCCTGGGCCACCTCGGCCAATTGGGCATCGCTGGCCTGTTGGGGGTCGAGCACGGTGCGGCGCGCATGGGCGATGAAATCCAGCACCGCACGGGTGCGGCGGCTGGCGAGGTCACTGCCGCTGAAGTCGAGGCTGAGGTCGGTCTGGCTCATGCGATGGGTCTTTCAGATACAAGTACAGGTGCAAGGGTGGGTGCAAGGCAACGCAAGGTTGCGGTCGCGCAAGGCTAAAAGCGCCCGCCGGCTCGCCCAAGGAATGATTTCGGCTAACCATATGCGCGCCGGCCCGCGCGCCCCGTTGCGCGCCCGGTTCTACGCCTGGTGCGCATATGCTTAGCCGAAGAACTTCGTTCACGGCAGCGCTACCCCTGCCTAGAGTAGCGCCCACCATGCATGCCACCCCCACCCTGC
This sequence comes from Curvibacter sp. GW821-FHT01G03, assembly GCF_059422285.1. Taxonomy (NCBI): domain Bacteria; kingdom Pseudomonadati; phylum Pseudomonadota; class Betaproteobacteria; order Burkholderiales; family Comamonadaceae; genus Curvibacter; species Curvibacter sp. GW821-FHT01G03. The sequence goes on along the minus strand of NZ_JBWKWP010000029.1, from coordinate 48,954 downwards.
CCCGCCGCTGCCTGCTGCGCGCCCCGCTGATCCTGCTGGCCGCCCTGGGCCTGTTGACCGCCGCTGCGGCCACCCCAGCGGCCGAGCCCCCGGCCTTCCCGAACCGGCCCGTGCACATCGTGGTACCCGTGGCCGCCGGCGGCAGTGCCGATAAGCTGACACGCGCCCTGGCCGAGAAGCTGACCGCGCGGTGGGGGCAGCCCGTGGTGGTCGACAACGTGCCCGGCGCCAGCGGCAACATCGGTGCCGCCAAGGTGGCCCGGGCTGCCCCCGACGGTTACACCCTGCTGCAGCAAGGTGAGGGCCTGACGCTGAACAACATCCTGTTCACCGAACTGCCCTACGACGCCAACAAAGCCTTTGCCCCGGTGATCAAGGCGGTGGTGAATCCGCAGATCCTGGTGGTGAACCCGAACAGCGGCCTGAACAGCTTTGCCGACTACCTGGCACGCGCCAAGGCCCAACCCGACACCCTCACCCTGGGCCTGCCGGGCAACGGCGGCATCGCCCACGTGGCCCATGAGATCCTGAGCCAGGAGACCGGCGCCAAGGTGCGCTACATCCCGTATTCGGGTGGGGCCCCAGCCGCACTGGATGTGCTGGCCGGGCACACCCAGGCCACCCTGATCACGCTGGCCGCCGTGACCGAGCATGTGCGCAGCGGCAAGCTGCACGCCCTGGCGGTGACCACGAACTACCGCTCGCCCGCCCTGCCCCAGGTGCCCACCATGGCGGAGGCCGGCGTGCCGGGCTTTTCGGTGGAAAGCTGGCAGGGCTACTTCGTGCCGGCGGGCACACCCGCTGCCGTGGTGGCCAAACTGAACCACGACATCGACACGGTGCTGCACTCGCCCGAGCTGCGCAACAAGCTTGAGGACATGGGCTTCAAAGTGGCCGGCGGCAGCGCCGCCGACCTGGCCACCAGCCTGCAGCAAGAGCGCCCGCGCTACAGCCGGGCGATTCGCACGGCAGGGATCTCGCTGCGCTGAGGGGACCAGCCACTGCGCTTCGGCGGCAGGCTTGAGGGTGGTCGTCACGCCTGCCAGGGATGGAGACGGCCAGGCCAGCCTGCTGAAAGGCCAGGTCGCGGCATGTGCAACGATCGAGGATCGGGCGCAAGCGAGGGCCGGCAGACAGAGCGTTTGGATGACCTGCGCATCCATCCGAGCCGACACCCGGCCCGCTGGCTCGCCTCGGTGGACCTCATCGGGCGGGTTTCGAGCGGTGATGATCGCCACAGGTGTCCCCTTCCAGAACAAAACGACGGGGCATGTGTTGGAAGTGCTAGCTTATGCATCAAACTTCTTTGGCTATGAAGTCGGGTTTTCATAACATTCCGCCATGACGGGAGCGCGCCTGAAGGCCGCCCCGATGTTCCAAAGACTTCAAGCCCCCATTTCATGCCCTCGACCCCCTCCAAGCGACTGGCCCTGACCCGTCGAGCCTTGATCGCCAGCGCTGGCCTGCTGCTGGCCGCAGCCGCCACGTTCACCCATGCCGAAAGCGCCCCCGCCATGATCCGCATCGGCTCGCCCGAACTGGGCACGGGCACCAAGCCCTTTCCGGGGGCCAATCCGCTCGCGGTGCTGAAGGCCCGAGGTTGGCTGGAGGAAGAATTCAAGGCCGAGCACATCAAGATCGAATGGACCACCTTCCGCGGCGCCGGCCCAGCTGTGAACGAAGCGGTGGCGGCCAAGCAACTCGATGTGGTGTTCCTGGGCGACCTGGCCTCGGTGATCGGCAAGTCGCGCGGCCTGCCCACTCGATTGATCGCGGTGGTGGGACGCAACTCGAACAGCTACCTGGCGGTGGCACCGGGGGCGGGCATCCAGAGCTTTGCCGACCTCAAGGGGCGCAAGGTGTCGGTGCTCAAGGGGACGGCCTACCAGCGCCCCTTCGATGCCTTTCTGGCCGAGGCCGGCCTGACCGAGAAAGACCTGAAGGTCGTCAACCTCGACTGGCCCGGCTCCAAGGCCGCCGTGGTCAACCGCGACATCGATGCCACGTTTGGCGGCGCAGACCTGCACCTGCTGCTGGACAAGGGCGTGACATTGCCCGTCAGCACCAAGGGCAAGGGCCCAGCCTTCAGTATCTACGCCGGCCTGCTGGCCACCGATGACTTCATCACGCGCTACCCGGCCCACACCACACGCCTGGTCAAGCAGCTGATTCGCGCTTCGCAATGGGCCAGCGACGAAGCCAACCGCAACGCCCTGCTGCAGCTGTGGGGCGATCAGAGTGGCCAGGGTGAAGCGGTGTACAAGGCCGAGTTCGATGGTGAATCACTCAAGTCACGCCATTCGCCCCGCATCGACGAGGCGGCGGTGTCGGTCTACAAATCGGTGGTGGCAGACGGCCTCAAGCTGGGCCTGATCAAGCAGAACGTGGACGTGGACGCCTGGGTAGCCCCGCAGTTTGTCGAAGCCGCCCTGAAGGAGTTGAAGGCCGAGAAGTTCTGGCCCGCCCTGGACCGCAACGGACGCCCCCTACCATGAGCCACGCCAACCAGCACGACGGCCGCCCCAACATCATCTTCATGATGGCCGATGACCTGGGCTGGGCCGATTTGGGCGTGTACGGCCAGACCGACTACCCCACGCCGCACCTGGACCGGCTGGCCGACCAGGGGGTTCGCTTCACCCAGGCCTATTCCAACTCGGCCGTGTGCTCGGCCACCCGCTTCGCGCTGATCACCGGGCGCTACCAGACCCGCCTGCGTGGCGGCCTGGAAGAGCCGATCGCCAAACCCGCCCACTACCTGGGTCTGCCGCCCGAGCACCCCACCCTGCCCTCGCTGCTGGCCGAGGCCGGCTACCACACAGCCCTGATCGGCAAATGGCACCTGGGCGCCATGCCGCACTTCGGGCCGCTGAAGAGCGGATATCAGAAGTTCTTTGGCAACTACAGTGGCGTCGTCGACTATTTCACCCACAAGCCGGGCGTGGGCGAGCATGTGCCGCGGGACCTGTGGGAAGACGATGTGCCCGTGGAACGCGTGGGGTACTACACCCAGATCCTGGCCGATGAGGCCTCGCGCTATGTGCAGCAACAGGCCCGGGCCGACAAGCCCTTCTTTCTGTCGCTGCACTTCACTGCGCCGCACTGGCCTTGGGTGGGGCCTGAGGACGAGGCGGTGTCGCACAGCCTGAACGACCTGTTCCATTACGACGGCGGCAACCTGGCCACCTACGGCAAGATGGTTCAATCACTGGACACCGCCGTGGGCCAGGTGCTCAAGGCGCTGGACGAATCGGGTCAGGCGCACAACACCATCGTGGTCTTCACGAGTGACAACGGTGGCGAGCGCTTCTCCAAGACCTGGCCCTTCACGGGGCAGAAGACCGAATTGCTGGAGGGCGGCCTGCGCGTGCCCACGCTGCTGCGCTGGCCCCAGTGCCTGGCCCCACAGGTCAACGAGCAGGTCACCATCACCATGGACTGGCTGCCCACCCTGCTGGCCGCCATGGGCCTTCAGCCTCACCCTGACTACCCCAGCGACGGCGAGAACATCCTGCCCGTTCTGACCGGAGACCGCCGCCCCTGGCAGCGCACGCTGTTCTGGCGCTACAAGTCGCAGGGCCAGCGTGCCGTACGCCAAGGCAACTGGAAGTATCTGAAGATCAACGACAACGAATTCCTGTTCGATGTGGTGAACGACCAGCGCGAACGTGCCAATCTGCGCCACAAGCACCCCGAGGTGTTTGAACATCTCAAGAGCCTGTGGGCACAATGGGACAGCACCCAGTTGCCCATCACCGACGAGGTGTTTACCCACGGCGTGACGCCCGATATCCAGGCCGATCGCTATGCGCCGGACAGGGGGCAACGGGTACGGGCTTGAGCCCGCGCCCATAACAGCGCACGCTTGTCGAATTCGAGGCGCTAGCAGCGCCTCGAACCCTCAATTGACCGGTTGACGCGGACGGCTGCGCTGCCCATCCACCGACACCGGCACATCCCCGGCCACGGTGACGCGGCGCACCACGCGGTGCTGGTCGCCATAGTCGTTGATGGCGTAGTGCTGGGTGGCACGGTTGTCCCAGATGGCCACATCGCCCTCGCTTCAACGCCAGCGCACGGTGTTCTCCAGCCGGGTGATGTGGTTCTGGAACAGTTCCAGCAGGCTGCGGCTGTCCTGACCGTTGTAGCCCACGAAGCGTTTGATGAAATGGCCCGAAACCAAGGATCGCTCGCCCGTCTCGGGGTGCACACGCACCAGAGGGTGCTCGGTCTCGATCAGGCGAGAGGTGAACACTTGGCGGTATTTCTGGGCGCCATGGGCGTCGGGCTTGGCGCGGGTGGCGGCGTAATCGTAGTCATTGCCGTGCAGGGCCCAGAGCTGATCGGCCAAGCCCTTGAGCGGGGCAGGCAGTTCGTTGTAGGCCGCCACGGTATTGGCCCAGACAGTGTCGCCGCCGGTGGGCGGGATGACCACCGAGCGCAACACCGCCACCTGGGGGTAGTCGACCTCAAAGGTGACGTCGGTGTGCCAGGAGTCGGCCCGACCGCCATGGGCCGAATCCAGCTCCAGGATCTGGGTGCCATCGCGTGAGGGCACCGTCGGGTGTTCCACCAGCGGCCCGAACAGGCGGGCAAAGGCCTGGTGCGAAGCATCGTCCAGGTGCTGTTGGCCCTTGAAAAACAGCACCTTGTGGCGCAGCAGGGCTTGCTTGAGGGCGGCGAAGGTGGCGGGGGCCAAATCGCCCGACAGGCGCAGGCCACGCACCTCGGCACCAAGCTTGCCCGCCAGGGGCTGCAGTTCAAAGAACGCCGAGCTTGAGGCGGCGTGCGTGGGTTCCAGAACGGTGTTGCTCATCGTGGGTTCTCCTGATCGATGGACGTGGACGGAAGGCGGGACAACATGAGAGGTCGCGGTGGCTCAGGCCGCCTTGGCCTGTTGCGCGTAGCGGCTGGCGGGACGCTCCAGACCGAGGTTCTCGCGCAGGGTGCGGCCCTCATAGGCGGTGCGGAACAGGCCGCGGCGTTGCAACTCGGGCACCACCAGGTCGACAAATTCGTTGAGCGACTGGGGCAGCACCGGGGGCATCACGTTGAAGCCATCGGCCGCGCCGTTCTCGAACCACTCCTGCATGCGGTCGGCGATGGTGCTGGGGGTGCCCACCACCACCCAGTGGCCGCGGGCGCCGGCCAGGTACTCGTAGAGCTGGCGCACGGTGAAGCGCTCGCGTCGGGCCAGCTCGATCACCACATGGGCACGGCTGTTGATACCCTTGGGTGGTTCGGGGTAGTAGGGGGGCACGGCGTCCAGATCCCAGCGCTGCAGTTCCTCGCGGGGCCAGAAAGGCTCGAGCGTGGCCAGGCCCACCGAGGGGTGGATCAGGCCTTGCAGCTCGGCCCATTTGGCCTGGGCCTCTTCCTCGGTGCGACCGATGACGGGCGAGATGCCGGGCAACACCAGCAGTTGCTCGGGGCGGCGGCCATAGCGCGCCAGGCGGCCCTTCACATCGCGGTAGAAGGCCTGGGCCTCGGCCAGGCTGGTCCAGGCGGTGAAGATGGCCTCGGCGCTGGCGGCGGCCAGTTCCTTGCCGTCTTCCGACGAGCCGGCCTGCACGATGACTGGGTAGCCCTGGGGCGGGCGCTCGATGTTCAGCGGGCCCTTGACCTTGAAGTATTTGCCGACGTGGTTGAGCGCGTGGATCTTGTTCGGGTCCACATACACGCCACTGGCGCGGTCACGCACCAGGGCATCATCGTCAAAGCTGTCCCACAGCCCTTTGACGACGTCAACAAACTCATGCGCCCGCTCGTAGCGCACGGCAGGGTCGGGGTGAGCCTCGATGCCGAAGTTGCCGTGCACATTGTCGGCGCTGGTGGTGACGACGTTCCAGGCGGCGCGGCCCTTGCTGATGTGGTCCAGCGAGGCGAACTTGCGCGCCAGCAGGTAGGGGTCTTCGTAGGTGGTGGAGGCAGTGGCCACAAAGCCGATGTGCTTCGTGACCGCTGACAGCGCCGCCCAGAGCGTGACCGGCTCGAAGTACGAGACCCGACCCTGGCGGCTCAGCGATTCATCATCGCCGCGGTGCCACAAACCCGGGCTGTCGGCCACGAAGACCTGGTCGAACAGGCCGCGCTCCGCTGTTTTGGCCACCTCGATGTAGTGGTCGATGTTGACGCCCGAATCGATTTGTGACCCGGGGTGGCGCCAGGCGGCCACATGGTGGCCCGTGGCCATGACGAAGGCGCCCAGGCGCAGTTTTCTTTGACTCATGAGATCTCCGTTCTTGAGGTTTGGGTCAGTGCTTGACGCCCTGGCTGCCCACCAGGTTGCCGTCGGCGGCGTACTCGGGCCAATAGCCGTCAAGCTTTTGTTCCTTGAGGGCGGTGTTCAGAAAGCGGCGGTCAAACCAGCTGTCGATCTCGGGCTGCTTGCGGATCAGCTTGAGCTTGAACGACTCGTCGGCCGCATCCTTGTAGCGGGCCACCAGGAAAGGGTCGAGCAGCGGTGACAGGCGCACGCGCAAGGGCTGGCCCACAAAGTCTTCGCGCCATGATTTCTCGGGCAGCTCGGCCTTGCCCCATTGGGCAAACAGGTCACCTCGGCGCGATTCCTCGGAGTACTCACGCGCCGTGCGCACCACCACGTTCACCACCCGCTGCACCATCTCGGGGTGCTCGGTGGCAAAGGCCTCGGTGGCCAGCAACACGGTCTGCCGCGTGAAGCGGTACGAGTCCGCCGCGGCCGACCACACCACCTTGACCAGGCCGCTGTCGCGCAGGCGAAACAGGTCGACATAGCTGAAGGCGGCATCAATGTCTTTGGTGGTGAGCGCTGCCTGGGTGCCGGCCGGGTCGAGGTTGATGAACTTCACATCGCTTTCACGCAAGCCATGTGCAGCCAAGGCCCGCACCGCCGCCAGGTGCAGGTTGGTGCCCTTGAACACCGCCACGCGTTTGCCCTTGAGGTCTTCGATGCGGCTGATGGTGGAGTCAGGCGGCACACCCAGGTACAGGCCGGTGCGCACGCCGGTGCCCAGCACGATGCGGGTTTTAACGCCGTTGGCGCGGTGCACGATGGAGGGCAGATCGCCCTGCCAGGCCAGGTCGAGTTGCTGGTTGACCAGGGCCTCGTTGACGGCGGGGCCGGCACCCTTGAAGAAGATCCACTCGACCTTGATGCCGTCCTTCTCAAACTCTTTCTCGATCAGGCCCTGGGCATTGACGATGCCGACGGTGGAGCCCCCCGTGCGTGGCGGACTGCCCACGCCGCCGGTGGCGACGCCGATGCGGATGGCGCTTGGCGCAGGGCCGGCGGCTTGGGCAGAGCCGAGGGCGGCCAGCAGAGAAACAGACAGCGCCAGCAGCGCGTTCAGCCATCGCCGGGGCGATTTTTCGGGTGTCATGGGTGCGATCCTTGGTTGGCGGATGTGGGTGTTCTGCCTTCAAAGGTAAGACGCCCCCGGCCAGCCGTGAACGCAGGTTTTCAGATTTGGATATGACGAAGTGCGGGCCGCCCCCTGACGGGCACACCAAGCCCAAAGCCCCGTGACCGAGGTCTGCGGGGCATCGATGCAGCGTAGATGAAACGAGGCGGAATCCGCCTCAGCGACAGGTGCGGCAGGCCCAGTTGCTGACGTCGGGCCGGGCATCACTGACAAAGCCCGCCTGGTTCGGCATCTTGAGTGCGCTCAGGCGCGGGGCATCCAGCACCGCATCGGCAGGCAGCACGCCGTTGGCGTTGAGGATCCAGGCCGTCAGCGCATACGCCTCGTCGGGCTTCAGGCTCTGCGGCGCGTTGTAGGGCATGGCGCGGCGGATGAAGTCGAACAAGGTCGTGGCATAGGGCCAGAAGTTGCCCACCGTCTTGAGCGGCGTGATCTTCTGATCGCTGAGCGGCACGTTGCCACCCACCAAGGCATCGGCCGGCTTGCCCTGACCATGGTCGCCGTGGCATGCGGCGCATTTCTCGGCGTACAGTCGGGCCCCTTCGGCCACACTGCCCTGGCCGCGAGGCAGACCGTTGCCCTTGGCGTCAATGTCGATGTCCCAGGCTGCGATGGCCGCCGGGCTGGCAACCGTGCCGAAGCCGTAGGGCGCGCCACCCGGCGTGCCCTGGGCCTGGACAGACGAGACGCCGCCCATGCCCACGGACAGCAGCAACGCACAGGTAAGTGCCAGCCGCCGCAGGGCCGGGCTGCAGGGCAGGGTGAAAGCGCGCTCAGGCATGGACATTCTTCAGACTCCCGTCGGCGGCCAGTTGCCAGCTCTGGATGGCGTTGTAGTGGTAGAGCGAGTTCAGGCCACGTGCAGCAATCAGTTGCTCGCGGGTGGGCTGCACATAGCCGGTCTCATCGATCACCCGGCTTTGCAGGATGGCCGGCAAGCCGTCCCAATGCCAGCCCAGGCTGAATCGCGTCAAGGCACGGTTGAGCACCGGCTCTTGCAACTGGGCCTCGCGCCACTGGCGCCCGCCGTCGACCGACACCTCCACCCGCTTGACACGGCCCAGACCGCTCCAAGCCAGGCCGCTGATCTCGTGGAAGCCGCGCTGGCGCAGCACCTGCCCAGGCGAGGGCCGGGTGATGACGGACTTGGCCTCCATCAGGAAGGTGAACTGGCGCGCCGTGCCATCGGGCAGCGAATCGGTGTACTTGGAGGTCTCTTCGCGGGTCTGGAAGGGCTCGGTGCCGATCTTGAGCCGGCGCAGCCACTTGATGCTCATATTGCCTTCGAAGCCGGGCAGGAACAGGCGCAGCGGGTAGCCACTCTCGGGGCGCAGGCGCTCACCGTTCTGGGCATAGACCACCAGCGCGTCTTCAAACGCCTTGTGCACCGGGATGCTGCGCGACATGGCCGCTCCATCGGCCCCTTCAGCCAGGATCCAACGCGCCTCGGGCGCAATGCCCACCTCGTCGAGCAACACGGACAACGGCACGCCTGTCCATTCACAACACGACAGCAGGCCATGGGACAGCTGCACAGTGGCCGAAGTGGAGGTGCGCCATTCGGTGCCGGTGTTGCCTGAACACTCGAGGAAGTGGATGCGCGACACCGACGGGAAGCGCACCAGATCGTCCATGGTGAACACGCGGGGCCGCTTGGCCAAGCCGTGGATCACCAGGCGGTGCTGCTCCGGGTCGATCTGCGGAATGCCGGCGTGGTGGCGCTCGAACACCAGCCCGGTTGGGGTGATGATGCCAAACAGATCGGCCAGCGGCGTCATCGAGGAAGCCGCCCCCGGGAAAGGCGCATTGCCGCGGCTGCGGCGCACCACGTGGCGCTCGTGCTCGGAGGGCTGGCCATAGGGGTGCCACAGCACGGGCTCCCCGGGCTGGCGGCTCCAGTCGGGCACCGCCAATGGGCCGGTCTCGGCGGGCACGGCGCTTTGTACCGCAGTCTGCGCCATGATGGGCGCGGCGGCCACGGCACCCAGGGCAGCGGTGGCGCGGCGGAAGAAGGCACGGCGAGGGGCAGACCCAGCAGCGGCAGCCAGTTTGGGGGCTTGGGAGCTCAGCATGGCGTCAGACGGCAAATTGCCACTGGGAAGCGGCAGGGGCTTCTTGACGCAATGGGGCTTCGATCAGCTCGGCAGCCGGGTGGCCCGAGAACTCGTGCAACACCGACTCCTTGAGCTGGGTAAAAGCGTAGCTGACACGGTCGCGCGGGTGCGGCAAGGGCACAGGCAGCACCCGGCGGATGCGGCCGGGTCGGGGCTCCATCACCACCACCTTGTCCCCCAGGTAGACGGCCTCTTCCACATCGTGCGTCACCAGGATCATGGTGATGCCTTCCTGTTGCCAGATGCGGTGCAGCTCCTGCTGCAGGTGGGCCCGCGTGAGGGCATCGAGTGCGCCGAAAGGTTCGTCGAGCAGCAGGATGTCGGGCCGATTGACCAGCGCGCGCGCAATCGCCACGCGCTGCGACATGCCACCCGAGAGCTGGTGCGGGTAAGCGGTCTCAAAGCCGTTCAAACCAACCAGCTCAATATGCTCGTTGACAGCCAGGCGCTTCTGCCCTTCGGTCAGATCGGCATTGAGCAAGCCCAGGCCGATGTTGTCGCGCACATTGAGCCAGGGGAACAGGCGGTGCTCCTGGAACACGATGCCGCGGTTCAGGCTGGTGCCTTTGATGCGCTGGCCGTCAAGCAGGATCTGGCCCTGGTAGCCCTCCTCCAGCCCGATGATCAGGCGCAGTAGCGTGGACTTGCCGCAGCCGCTGGCGCCCACGATGCTGACGAACTCACCTGGGGTGATCGAAAGCGAGATGTCTTGCAACACCGGCAGGGCAGCGCCCTTGACCTCGTATTGCTTGCTGACGTTTTGCAGCGTCAGGGTTCCTGCATGTGCCATGGTGAATTGGTCCAGGAAAGTGAGAATGACAGGGGTTGTGCTGCACGTGGCAAGCTTCTTATTCGTACTGGGCCACCGAGCGCCCGCGCCAGGCCAACAGGCGGTGCTCGAGTTGGCTGGCCAGCCAGTTCAGGGCAAAGCCCACCAGCCCGACCACGATGACGCCGAACAGCACCAGGTCCATCTTGAAGTGCTCGCGCCCATCGATCAGGGTGTTGCCAATGCCCTGGCCTGACACCAGCAGATACTCAGCGCCCAGGGTGGCCAGCCAGGCATAGATCAGACCAAGGTGGATGCCGGCGAACACCGAGGGCAGGGCCGAGGGCAGCACCACACGGCGCAGCATCTGCCAACGCGAGAATTCAAACACCCGGCCCACCTCGATCAACTCGGGCGCCACGCTGCGAATACCTTCGAAGGTATTGAGCACCACCGGAAAGAACGCGGCCAGCGACAGGAAAGCTACCTTGGCCGCATCGCCCAGCCCAAACCACACCGAGAGCAGCGGGATCCACGCAAACAGCGAGATCTGCTTGAGCGTGTGAAAGCTCGGGCCCAGCAGGCTCTCGAACAGGCGGGACAGGCCCAGCACGGTACCGAAGATCAGGCCCGCGCTGGCGCCAATGGCAAAGCCCAGCAGATCGCGCCACAGGCTGGAGCGCAAGGCGCGCCACAGTTCGCCGCTCACGGTCTGCTCAACCGCGGTGTGCCAGACCTGGCTGACCGGCACCAGCAAGGGCGACTTGGACCAGCCCAGCGACACCGCCAGCCACCACAGCAGCAACAGCAGCAGGGGCAGCACCCAGCCGCGCATGGCCCGGGGCAGGCCAGGCAAGCGCCGGCGCGCAGCCCCTGGGGAAACAGAAATGGACACGGGTTCAGACATGCGACGCCCTTGCATCAAAAGCCAACGCGGCGCCAGCGCAGCAGGCGCACCTCGACCAGGGCCAGCACTTTGTCGAGCGCAAAGCCCACCGCCCCCACAACGATCACCGCCGCCATCACCACATCAAGCTGAAACAACTGGCGGCCATAGACGATCATGAAACCCAGCCCCTCGGACGAGGCCAGCAGCTCCACCACCACCAGCGCCAGCCAGGCATGGGTGAGCCCGTAGCGGATGCCATTCCAGATCGGCGCGGCAGCGGCCGGGAACACCACCCGCGACAGTAGTTGCCAGCGCGTGAAGCCGAACACCCGTGCCACCTCGACATAGCGGTTGGGCACGTTTTCGATGCCCATGGCGGTGTTGAGGGCCACCGGCACCAGCGCGGCCTTGGAAATGAGGATGATCTTGAGCGCCTCGTCAATGCCCACCAGCAGCATCAGCAGCGGCAGCCAGCCCAGTACCGGCACCTGGCTGAAGGCCTTGAACAAGGGGTAAACGTAGTCTTTGAAGCGCGACGACAGGCCCATGCCCACGCCCAGCAGCAAACCGGCCGAAGCGCCCACACCAAAGCCGAACAGCACCCGCTGAGCGCTGATCCAGAGGTTGTCGGCCATTTCGCCGCTGCGCACCAGCTCGACCAGGGTGGTGCCCACCTCCTCGGGCGAAGGCAGCACCTGGGGGGCGACCCAACCCTGCCGGGCGGCCACCCACCACAGCAAGAGCAGCAGCAAGGGCACAGGCCAGGGCAACAACCAGGAGCGCAGCGCCCTCCCAGCCCGTTGCAACAGCCGCAACAGTTGCAACTGCCCGCCGGGCAAGGCACCCGCAACAGTCGCCCCCTGGGACGGGGCAGCCTGGGCCAGCGCCCCATCGGGCAGCCGCAAGGTCTGGCTCATGATTGGCACTCCTGGAAAGAATCGTTGGACCGATCTGACCGGTGCGCGCAACAGCCTGCCTGAGCAGCTTCAGCAACGCCAGCTCAGCCTGTCTTGACACGGGTCATGGTGGCGCCATTGTTCGTGCCCAGGCTGTGTTGAAAAACGAATATTTGCGACGCTTCTTATGCAGAAAACAAGACTCCCCGCGTGAGCGGGCAGTTCGGGTGCAGAAGGATGAGCGCAGGATGGGCGCAAAGAAGGCTGTCAGGTCGTCAAAAACCATCCAGGGGCAGAACATTGGCCTCAGGCGCTATCCAGATCAGCGAGGCCGGCTCCTCGCAGGTGGCCGCCGCCGTGCCGCAAGGCGTCGAGATCGAGGTCTTCTGGATCTTCGACCACACTCACGAAGCCGAGGCACTGATCGCACGCCAGGGCTGCTGGATCCAGAGCCTGGCCCACCTCAAGGGCGAGAAGCTCGGCGTGCCCTTTGTCTCGACCAGCCATTTCCATGCGCTGGTAACCCTGCAGGACGCCGGCGTGAACATGCGCGACGTGAAGATCCTCAACCTGCGCCCCCGAGATCCTGGCCGCCAGGGAGCGTGGCGACATCGATGCCACCTTGGTCTGGGACCCTGTGTTGGCCAAGATCAAGCAAAACGGGAGCCTGATCACCTTCTCGGGCCAGATCGCGGCGAGGCCAGGCTGAGGCCCTGGAGGGGGCGCGTCTGAGCCGAAATCAGGCCTGCGGGCCGTGGCCCTGCGAGACAGACACCCGCTCGCCCCAGCGCTCATAGGGGGAATAGTTCCACACGGCGTGGTGCACCGTGGCCCAGTTGTCCCAGAACAGCAGCGTGCCCGCCTCCCAGTGCACGCGCACCTGAAAGGCCAGGTTGCGCTCGATGTGGCGGTACAGGGCCTGCAACACGGCCTGACTCTCATGGCGTGCCAGCGGCACGATGCCGGAGGGCAGGCGCCCGCTGTACCGAAGCCCCGACATCGAGGCCTTGACGCCCTGGGTGGCCCACCCGCTGGTGCGCACCCACCCCGAGAGCGGCCTGCGGGCCCTGTACCTCGATGAAAGCACCGAGGTCGAATTGGTGGGCTACGACCCGGTGGCGGGCGCCGCCCTGATCGCCCGCCTGCGCGAGCACCTGCTACAGGAGCGATTTGCCTACACCCATCGCTGGCAGGTAGGCGACATCGTCTACTGGGACAACCAGATCACGCTGCATGGACGCTCCGTGTTCGACCCCTCGGAGCGCCGGGTGCTCAAACGCATCAGTCTGTCAGGCAGCACGCCGTTCTGACGATGGGCAGGGACTGCCCGAGTCCGTGGTTGAAAGTGAACGAGGCTCGGCACCTGGAGCCTGGTCAGCGCGCCTCCGCATGCCCGGCGAACCAGGCCCCACGACTGATCGGGCCATTGCTTCTCACCACATCTCTGACGCTTGCCAGTGAACACTCAACCTGCTGGATATTGCACCTGGTCAACCGATCGTTTAGCAAAGGAAGGGCGACGCGGCCGTCACCGCAAATGGATAGGGCAAGGATGACAGGCCTCCGTGGCCTCAGCCGCCAGCGTGGCGTGGATGCGCTCATCAACCCGCGCCACCAACACCCCGAGGTACTCGAGCAGTTGAAAGCCCTGTGGTGCCAATGGAGCAACACCCAGCGGCCGATCACCGACGAGGGCGTCACCCACAGCGTGACACCGGACCTTCAGGCCGAACGCTACCCGCCCGACCCGGCGCAGCGGGTTCTGGCTTGTCCGATCAGGGGCTCAACGACGGCACAAGCAGAACGGGTCTGCCCCTTACTTTCGGTCATGTCCCAAGGTGGCGTAGGCCACAGGGTCCAAGGACTTCAAGCGCAGAGCCGCGCCCCATCCTGCGAGCCCTGCACAGGGCAACAAGGCGAGCAGAGCCCAAGACAAGGTCTGGCTGGCCCCTGTCAAGACTTGAAAGTTGGGCACTGCGAGAGCAAACACAAAGCTCAGACCCAGCAGGGCCGCGAGCGGCATCCAGAAAATTCGAAACCGGGTGAAAGCGTGCGCATCGCGACGAAAAAACACGATCACTGCGATCGCGGTCGCCATCATCAACAGCAATAGGCACACGGTCGCGATGTTGCTGAGCCACGAGAAAAGGTGAAGAACGGGGTCGGCCTTGAACACAGCAAACAAGGCCACCACGATCAGGCACAGCACGGTCTGCAACAGCGAGGCCACATGGGGGCTTTTGTACTGTGGGTGGGTGCAGCCAAGGCGCCTGGGCAGCAGGCGTTCCCGACCCATCGAATAGAAATACCGGGCGGTAGAGTTGTGAAACGCGATCAATCCCGCATAGATGCTGATGATGAACATGCCGCGCAAGAGAACGGTCAATGAATGGCCCGCATAGGTGTCCGACAGCAGGTAGAGGAAATTGGTCGGATCACTCAGCCCGGTAATCGTCGCTTGCACGCGCTCGGAACCCGTGCCGATCACCAGGCACCACAGCGAAAACGAATAGAAGCACCCGACCAGTATCAGGGCCGAGTAGGTGGCAATCGGGATACTGCGTTTCGGATCCTTGGCCTCCTCGCTGTAGATGGTGGTGGCCTCAAAACCGATGAAGGCTGCGAAGCAAAACAGGATCCCGATCGAGGGATTCCCGGCACTGAGGGCCGCAGGCTGAAATGACGAAAACTCGATGCCATCGGCACCGCCACGGTGCAGAATCAGCACGTCCAACAGCAGCACAAATGCGTACTCGGCCACCACGAAGCAGGCCAGGATCTTGGCCGAAAAATCGATCTGGTGAAACCCGAAGTAGGCGACAGAGGCAATCGCCGCGATGGCGATCGCCCACCAAGGCACGCTGAGGTCGAACTGGGCACGCAATGACTCCGAAACCACCTCGCCGAGCAGGCCGTACAGCCCAAACTGCAAGGCCAAAGAGCCCAGAATGGCGATGAATGCTGCAGCCCCGCCTGCCGAACCGCCAATCCCACGCGAGACCATGGCGTAGAAACCACCGGCGCTGGTGACGCAGGTGCCCATGGCGGTGTAGCCCGCAGCAAACATCAGCAGCAGCAGCAGGGCCAGGACCACCAGTGCGGGCGTTCCAGCGCCATTGCCCAACATCATCCCGATGGGAAAGCCACCGGCCACCACACTCAGCGGGCTGGCTGCGGAGATCACCAACAGCGTGATGAACCACGAACTCAAGGTTCCTGAGCGCAGGCCCGTGGCGTCATCGGGCAGGCGGGGCATCGAAGGGGTGCGTGAATCCATAGGTATTTTGATCAGCAAGTGAGGTCTGTTCGCGGGTGTCATGCGAACGATTCCGGTGTCGTTCACGCGTCCATTGGTCTGAGGGCTGACGCAAAGTCTAGGCCGACCTCCCTGGAGCCGATAGCCCAGATTGGCATGCGGGAACACCGGTCCAGGCACCAAAGGAGTGCAGCCAAAACGAAATTTCAAAACCCCTCACCAAAAGCTATCATTTCTCAAAACAAAATTTCAACAACACAAACTCAAATATTTTTCTATTTGTTTTGCTTTTTTATTTCATTGTGATAACTTTGCATTTCGCCATTCGTCAAAAGAAAGACGGATGACAACCCGTACTGCTTGGCCCATCAGCTCAAGCCAGTGTCTTCCAGGAAGATTGACAAAGGACTTGGAATGCTTGCTGCACTCAAGAAATGGGCCGTGTTGGGCCTGTTGCTCGCCACCACCACGGCATGGACTGAATCGGCCGTGGCGCAAACGAATTGGCCTGCGCGGCCGGTGAAAATCATGGTGCCCTATCCCCCCGGCACTGGCCCGGATGTGATGGCCCGATTGGTCGCTGAAGGGCTGGCCAAAGAGCTGAACACCAGCTTCATCGTGGACAACAAGCCGGGTGCCAACGCCATCATCGGCACTGATGCGGTGGTGAAAGCCCCTGCCGACGGCTACACGTTC
The DNA here is from genome assembly GCF_059422285.1 of Curvibacter sp. GW821-FHT01G03. Lineage (NCBI taxonomy): Bacteria > Pseudomonadati > Pseudomonadota > Betaproteobacteria > Burkholderiales > Comamonadaceae > Curvibacter > Curvibacter sp. GW821-FHT01G03. The sequence continues at coordinate 32,931 of NZ_JBWKWP010000029.1, read as the reverse complement.
TTGCTGCTGGATCGCCTGACCTTGTCGGTCAACCCGCTGCTTTATCAACCGCTGCCGTTTGATGTCCGCAAAGACCTGGTCTCCGTCAGCAACATTGCCGATGTGAACCTGTATCTGGTCACCAGCGCTCAGTTGCCGGTGACCGATTTCGCCTCGTTTCTTCAGTACGTGAAGGCCAACCCAGGCAAGGTCACCTTTGGCACGGGAGGGGTGGGCAGCATCATGCATCTGAACATGGAACTGCTTCAGGCCCGGACCGGGATGGAGTTTCTGCACGTACCGTACAAGGCCCTTGCGGAGGTCATCCCGGCGATGCTGGGAGGCCAAGTGCAAGTGACTTCGGGCGGGGTCGAGGCACTGCTGCCCCATGTCGAAAAGGGCACGTTGAAATTGCTCGCGGTGGGCGCGCCTAAAAGAGCACCCATCACACCCCAGGTCCCCACCATCCTCGAAGCTGGCGGCGCCGACATGCTGCTCTCCACCTCTTACACCCTCCACGCCAAAGCGGGCACGCCGCCCGAAATACTGGCCAAGGTGAATGCCAGCCTGTTCAAAGTGCTGGGCAGCCCTGAATTGCAAGCCTGGACCGCCAAACGGGGGCTTCATGCGGCGGCATCAAAGCCGGCTGAATTGGACGCGCAGATTGCCCACGATTCAGAACGTGTCGGCAAGCTCATCCGCGAACGCGGCATCCGGGTGCAGTGAGCACAGTGTCGCGCCCACCGCAATCAACCCGCCCAAACCGCCCCCTGACCCACCCGACCTGTGCGCCATGCTGCAGGTCACATCACCTACCGGAGCCCTCCCTGTGTCATCTACCCGACAAGCCGAACACCCCATCCATCCACTGTTCACCCAACGCTGGTCACCGCGGGCCTTCACCGGTGAACCGATCACAGAAGAGCAGTTGCTGACGCTGCTTGAAGCAGCGCGTTGGGCGCCGTCGGCCTACAACGCTCAGCCCTGGCGTTGGATCCATGTGCGCCGCGACACACCACACTGGCGCCCCATTCTCGAATCGCTGGTGGAGTTCAATCAGGGCTGGGCGCAACACGCGGCAGCGCTTCTGGTGTTGGTGTCCGCCAAGCAGGCGGTGTTTCCAGGAAAGCCCGCGGCGGCGCCCAACGCCTGGCACTCATTCGACTGCGGCGCAGCTTGGGCCAGCCTGGCCTTTCAGGCCACCTTGTCCGGTTTGGCCAGCCACGCCATGGCGGGCTTTGATGAACCACGTCTGCGCGCTGCCATTCAACTGCCTGAGACCCACGCCATCGAAACCGTGATTGCGGTCGGGAAACCCGGACGCCAGGATCGCTTGCCCGAAGCGCTGCTCGCCCGCGAAAGTCCGAATGAACGCCTGCCGCTGGCAGACGTGGCCTTCGAGGGCCATTTCCAGAGCAAAGGCTGAAAGGTGTGGCGCCTCAGGCAGCAATCAAGCCGCTGAAATATGTGCCGTGATGCTCGCAGCCGCCCCGACGACCAGATTTGCAAGAAATTCTTCGTTGAAGGCTGCAAAGCGCTCGCTGGGGCCCACCAGGGTGATGCTGCCCAAAATGCGCTGCTTCTCATCAAAGATCGGCGCGGCCAGGCCTGTCTTTTCAGGATCGAGTTCACCCACGCTGATGCAGAACCCCTGTTTGCGGATCTGCAACATGGTCTTGGAGAAGACCTTCCAGTCGCCTCCAATGCGCTGCACGCCGGGGTGATCGGTGTGGGCATCGAATATCTTGCGCAATTGGCGCGGCAACAGGTAGGCCAGGATCACCCGGGATGTGGCACTGCGAAACAGATCCATGGGTCGCCCGCGCCCAAAGTTCAGGGGATCGACGCTGGCCCCGGGCTGGTGATAAATTGAAATCACGGTCGAGCCATACAGCTCGCTGATCAGCACGCTGAGCCCGGTCTGCTCCACCAGGTGCTGAGTCAGATCGCGGCTGCTGGACAACAGCGGGTGGTACTCGGTCATCAGGCGATCCAGCTCGATCACTCTCGGACCCAGAGCATAGCCACGGGGCAGACGCACCAGCAGGCCGACGTCGCTCAACTCACGCACATAGCGGTAGGCGCTGGCCGGTGCATAGCCCAACTGGGAGCAGATCAACTCCACATCAATCACGGCCTGCTCGGGCTTGAACAGGCTCAAAACATCCAACATGCGTCGAAGGCTATTCATCAATTTATCGTTCTGTGGGAGGGTTGAAGGTCAGATCGACAAGCGTAATCGAACTGCAGTCGAAGCCCGAGACAAAACGCCAAAGAAGGCGCAACGGCCCCCTGCCTGACCCAGGCCCCCGACTTCAGACATGTTGCCGCTATTGGGCCACGATGCGATCCGTCAATCGGGCGGCGGCCCGCACGACCAGATCACACAAAAAGGTTTCCTGAAAGGCCTGAAAGCGCTCACTGCGCCCCACCAGGGTGATGCTGCCTAGCACCCTGCCCTTTTCATCGAACACCGGTGCGGCTACACCGGTGCGATCCGGGTGAAGCTCCCCCCGGCTCAGACAATATCCTTTTTTGCGGATGTCCAGCAGGCTGCGGGAGAAGTCCTTCCAGGCCAGCCCCAAGTGCAGCAATTGGGCACTTTCAGCATGCAGATCGTAGATCCGCCGTATCTGGCGCGGCAGCAGGTAAGCCAGCACGACGCGCGAGGTGGCGCTGTGGAAAAGGTCGATCGGCAAGCCCCGCCCACCGCCTACCGGTCCGGCATCGCTGCCCCGTTGAAGCAGCACATTGATGACAGAGTGACCATGGAACTCGCTGATCAGGGCGTCCAGCCCCGTCTGGGTGACCAAGTCGTCGACCAGGTCGCGACCCCATTGCAGCATGGGGTCATAGGCTGTCATCTGATGCTCCAGCGCGATGATGCGCGGCCCCAAGGCGTAGCCACGAGGCAAGCGCACCAACAAACCCACAGCACCCAATTCACGCAGGTACCGGTAGGCACTGGCTGGGGTATAGCCCAGCTCACGGCAGATGACATCGATGTCGATCACCGACTGGTCAGGCCTGAACAGGCCCAAGACATCCAGCATCCGGCGCAAGCTGTTCATGGTGGGTTCGGGAAGGCTAAGAATGAGAACGCATTGGCAAGACAGCCCAGCGCTGCCAACGATATCGAGGTACCTGAACAATCGGAACCATTGAACAGCAATCGGACAAGGCCGCCCGATATATTGCATTATTTTGCCTATTGGATTCTATAGCACAATAAAGTGTTATTTTTTTGCCATATTAATACATATATTTTCATCAATGAAGAACTCATGGACGAGTGATCGCACCAAACGAAAGTACTGTGCTGGACAGTGGCGATTCATGAAAACGGTGCCCGACAGACAGGGCAGTCTCTCATTCGACCGCCATATGGCTTTGCCGTACAACGTCGGCAATCAGGCCTCGTTCGCTGCGCATCAGGCGCTCGAAATCTGCCCCCACGATCAGCTGAGGCTCGATGCCCCGTGACTGCAGCATCTGCTGAAAAGCCTCGCCATCGGTCACCTTGCGGATGGCTTGCTGCAGCCGATCAACCTCGCTCTGCCGCAGGCCAGCCGGCGCCAGCAACCCCAACCATGAGCTCAGGGCCAGGCCCTTCATGGCCGGCAGTTCAGACAGTGCAGGCACCTGGGGCATCACACCGATCCGCTGCGCAGAAGTCACGGCCAAAGCTTTGATTCGGCCGTCTTGCACGTGCTGCTGCACCAAAGCCACGGGCAGGATCGCCAGGTCCAGTTGCCCGCCCACCACATCGGTCACGACCTGGGGCGCCGCCTTGTAGGGAACATGCACCCAATCAAGGCCTGTGCGCAGATGGATCAGCTCACCCGAGATGTGCAACAAGGAGCCGCGACCATCGGTGCCGAAGTTCAACACCCCGGGATGGGCGCGCGCCCAGCGGATCAGCCCCTCCAGCGAGTCTGCCGGCAAGCCCAGGCGCCCCACCACGGCAAAGGGCATCTGACCCACCACGGCCAAGGCCCGGAAGTCGCGAAAGCTGTCATAGCGCACCGCACTGGGGGTGAGCACAGGAGCCACATTGAGCGGGCTGCTGACCGCGAAAAGCAGCGTCTGACCATCGGCAGCGGCATGGGCGACCTTTTGCGTCCCGAGGGTGCCGAAGGCGCCTGTGACGTTCTCGATCACCCAGGTCTGTCCCAGCAACTGGGCCACGGGCGCAGACAACTGACGGGCAACCCCATCGATGGCGCCCCCCGGTGCAAAAGGAACGATCACGGTGACCGGCTTGCCCGACACCGATTGCGCCATCAAGGGGCTCACCCCAGCCACCCCTGCAAGACCCAGACTCTTCAAGCAAAGCCGCTTGCTCAGCAACATACTGCCCTTTCAGGGCCGATTCAAGGCCCAAGCGTTATGGAAACCCGACAGGACACCGGCCTCAGGGGAACTCAATGTGGGCGCGCTTCACCACCGGTTCGGCCTGGTGAAACGCCTCCGCCCAGATGCGCCGTGCCTGCTCAGGCGTACTGCCGATCGGCTCCACTCCCTGCGCCAGCAAGCGCGACCGCAGCTCGGGCGACTGCAGCACCTGACGCAAGGCTTTGGCCAAGGCCTCCTGGACCACGGCCGGCGTGCCGGTGGGCGCAAACAGCGCAAACCAACCCGACTCGGCCATTTGGGGCCAGCCCAATTCGACAAAGGTGGGGGTGGAAGGCAAGGATGGGAATCGACGGGTACCGGTCACGGCCAACGGGCGAACTCGAGCACTTTCAACGCCGGAGCCGATGGCTGAGACCGTGAGAAACACGCTGTCAAGGTGCCCGCCCAGCAAATCCGTGAGCGCAGGAGCAGAGCCTTTATAGGGTACATGCACCCACTGCAGATGGGCCGCATCGGCCAACACCTCGCCCATGACATGGCCCGAGGATCCCACCCCGAAGCTGCCGTAGCTCAGGCCTTGCGCCTTGGCCCGCTGCACGAACTCTCCCAGGTCGCGCTCCTTGGCATCAGACCGAACGGCCAGGACCAATGGGGCCTGGCCCACGATGCAGACGATGGCAAACTGCGACATCACCGCCTGGGGACTCTGCGGAGGCTGTGCAGCCAAAGGTGCAATGACGTGCGTCGAATGGCTGCCCAGTAGCAAGGTGTAGCCATCGGCCGGCTGCCGCTGGACACTGCGCCAGGCCACCGCGCCATTGGCACCAGGCCGGTTGTCAACCACCACCGCCTGCCCCAACACCTGCTGAAGCTGCGTTGCCAGAAGACGGGCCAGCGCATCCGTTCCCCCTCCACTGGCAAAGGGCACCACCAATGTGATGGCCTTCTGGGGAAAGGCCAGATCGACAGCGCCGGCGTCGCGTAGCACGCCAGCCCAACCTACCAGTGCCAAGCCAAGCCCCACCAGGCCGGTGCGCAGCCAAGCGCCGCGCGCGCCAATGTGCGCCCGACACCGCAGAGCCAGCGCCGTGTTCATTGGATGCCTGCCATGTTGATGTACTTGATGACCAGGTAATCATCCATTCCGTAGTGCGAGCCTTCACGCCCCAACCCTGATTGCTTGACCCCGCCAAAGGGGGCCACCTCATTGGAGATCAGCCCTGTATTGACGCCAACCATGCCGTATTCGAGGCGCTCTGCAACCCGCCACACACGCCCCAGATCGCGAGCGTAGAAATAGCTGGCCAGACCGAACTCAGTGTCATTGGCCAGGGCTACGACCTCGTCCTCTGATTCAAAGCGGAACAGCGGCGCCAGCGGGCCAAAGGTCTCCTCCCGAGCCACCGCCATGTCCGAGGTGACATCCACCAGAACGGTGGGCTCGAAGAAGGAGCGCCCGAGCGAGTGGGGTTTCCCACCTGTCAGAACCCGAGCCCCTTTGGCAAGTGCATCGGCGACGTGCTCCTCTACCTTGGCCAGGGCCTTTTCGTCGATCAGGGGCCCCACACGCACCCCCTCGGTCATGCCGTCGCCGACCGTCAAGGTCTGCACCGCAGCCGTCAATTTGGCAGCGAAGGCGTCATAGACCTTGGCATGGACATACAGGCGGTTGGCACACACGCAAGTCTGCCCCGCATTGCGGTACTTGGACACCATCGCCCCTTCGACCGCCGCATCGAGGTCAGCATCGTCAAAGACGATGAAGGGTGCATTGCCGCCCAACTCCATGGAAACCTTCTTGATGCTGTCCGCGGTCTGCTTCATCAACGTGCGCCCAACCTCCGTCGAACCTGTGAAGCTCAGCTTGCGGACCGCGGGATGGGTGGCCAGCACCCGACCGATGTCGCCCGCCGAGCCGGTCACCACCGACAAGACACCCGCGGGAACGCCTGCACGCTCGGCCAACGCCACCAAAGCCAGGGCCGTCAAGGGCGTCTGCGAGGCCGGCTTGAGCACCATCGTGCAGCCCGCGGCCAGGGCCGGGCCTGCCTTGCGAGTGATCATGGCGGCCGGGAAATTCCAGGGCGTGATGGCGGCACACACACCAATCGGCTCCTTGGTTACCACGATGCGCTGACTGCTCAAGGGCGCCGGAATGGTGTCGCCATAGACCCGCCTTGCCTCTTCGGAAAACCACTCGATGAATGAGGCGGCATAGGCAATCTCGCCCCGGGCCTCGGCCAAGGGCTTGCCCTGCTCGGCGGTCATGATGCGCGCCAGATCGTCGACATTCGCCTGGATCAGCTCATACCAGCGGCGCAGGACCGCGGCACGCTCTTTGGCCGTGCGGGCTCGCCAGGCGGGCCAGGCCGCCTGGGCCGCCAGCACGGCCTGCTCAGCTTCGGCGGCACCCAGGCGCGGCACGGAGCCCACGCGCACGCCGGTGGCAGGGTTGCGCACATCAATTCGATTTTCAGAGGAAATCCACTGACCATTGATCAGGCATTGGTCGCGCAGCAGGAAAGGATTTTGAAGATTCAGCATCGCCATTGAGAGTAGAGAAAGCCCCCGAGGCGCGATGCCCCGGGGAAAAACCTGGAGAACAGGCCGTGAAACATTGGATAAGGAGCACGGGCGGTGAAGCCTTGCCCATGGCATGGGAAGCGGCAGGCTTTAGATCTGGGTGATCATCTTGGTTGCCAGGTAACCATCAAACAGCTCGGTTCCCCCCTCGCTGCCAATACCGCTGTCCTTGATGCCGCCAAAAGGCAGCTCAGGATGCGCCATGCCAAAGTGGTTGATGTTGACCATGCCTGCCTCCAAACCGTTGGCCACGCGCGTGGAGGTTTGAATCGAGTGGGTAAACACATAAGACGCCAGACCAAACGGAACACTGTTGGCCCTGCGCAGCACCTCGTCCAGATCAGTGAACCGGGTGATGGGCGCAATGGGACCGAAGGGCTCCTCATTCATGACCCGGGCCGTGTCAGGCAGGCCAGTGATCACCGTCGGAGCAAAGAAGTGGCCGGCCCCCGGGAGACGGCCGCCACCGCTGAGCACCTCGCCCCCCTGGCGTGTGGCGTCATCCACCAAGGACTGCACGGCCTCAAGACGTCGTGCGTGCACCAGGGGGCCCATCTGCGACTCGGGCTGCAGGCCATGGCCCACCGTCACCGAGTTGATGACTTCGGCGAAGGTACTCACAAAGCGGTCATACACCCGGCTCTGCACATAGAAGCGTGAGGGCGAAACGCACACCTGCCCGGCGTTGCGCACCTTGAAACGGGCCAGCAAGGTGGCCGCCTGCTCCACATCGGCATCATCGAACACCAGCACGGGGGAGTGGCCCCCCAGCTCCATGCTGACACGCTTCATGTGGGCACCAGCCAGGGCGGCCAGGTGCTTGCCCACCGGCACAGAACCCGTGAACGAAATCTTGCGCACGACAGGCGACTCGATCAGGTGCTTGGAGATGGTAGAAGGCACGCCCCACACCACATTGAGCACGCCGGGCGGCAATCCGGCGTCATGGAACAAGTGGGCCAGGGCATCCACCGCACTGGGCGACTCTTCGGGTCCCTTGAGAACCACGGTACAGCCAGAGCCAATGGCGGCCACCACCTTCTTCATGGCCTGGCCCATCGGAAAGTTCCACGGGCTGAAGGCCGCGCACACGCCCACGGGTTCGCGCACCACCCACTGCCGCACGAGGGGATTGCGGGGCGGCACGACGCGGCCGTAGATGCGCCTGCACTCTTCAGCCGCCCACTCGGCGTGCTCGGCGCTGTTGAGCACCTCGGCCACCGCTTCGGCCAAGGGCTTGCCGTTGTCCTGCGTGATGGCCCGCGCAATGTCGCTTGCGCGTTCGCGGGCCAACTCGCCCACCCGACGCAAAACGGCGGAGCGCTCCATGGGCGAACTGCAGCGCCAGGTCTGAAAAGCAAGGTCTGCAGCCTGAAGCGCGGCATCCAGGTCTTCAGGGGTGGCCCAGGGTAGTTCACCCAGGGGCTCCAGCGTGGCGGGATCCCGGATGGCCTGGACATCACGTCCTTGGGCGCTCAGGAATCGGCCGTTGATGTAGAGAGAAAGTGGTGGGTACATGGTGCTCAGAGAATGGATGGAGCGGAGGATCTGCCGCGCATCGGCGGCAAAGGCCCAGGGGGAGCGTGCGTCACTCCAGCTTGATGCCAGCCTCACGGATGATTTTTCCGTAGCGCACGGCATCTTTTTTCATGGCTGCCAGGGTCTGCTGCGGCGTTGTGGTCGCCACATCCATGCCCCGAACGGCATAGGTCCCACGGACCTGAGGCGACTCCATGACCTTGACCACGGCCTGGTTGATCTGCGACACCACTGCATCGGGCACCTTGGCGGGGGCAAACAAGGCGAAGACGGTCGAGGGAATGGTGCCGGGCTTGCCTCCGGCCTCCGCCAGTGTTGGCACATCAGGCAGGTACATGGCACGTTGCGTGTCACCCATGGCCAACAATCGAATCTTGCCGCTCTTGGCGTGGGCCTGCATCACCATGCCACCCGCCATCACGGCATCCACTTCGCCCGACAACAAGCCCAGCACAGCGGGTGCCACACCACGGTAGGGCACGTAGGAGAAATTCAGGCCATGGGCCTGCTTGAGCATCTCCATGCCGATGTGGTTGACATGGCCATTGCCTCCTGTACCGATGTTGACACCACCCGGTGCGGTCTTGGCGTATTTCAGGAACTCGGCAAAGTTCTTGACCGGAAGACCCTCACGCACCCCCACGAACAGGTTGACCCCTGCCAGATCGGATACCGGCTTCAGGGCCATCTCCCACTGATAAGGCATCTTGGCGTATAGCACCGGATTGGTGACCACGGCCAGGCGGTCCACCATCAGCAAGGTACTGCCGTCACCATCACCCTTGGTCACCACCTCCGTCCCGACGATGGCGTTCGCCCCGGGGCGGTTGTCCACCACAAAGGCCTTGCCGGTCTGCTTGCTGAGGGCATTGCCCAGGTCGCGGGCGAGCACATCAGGTTCTGTTCCTGGCGGGTAGGGGACCACAATGCGCACGGTGGCCGGCGGCCAGGACTGAGCCAACGCTGAGGTGGCACCGAGCGCCATCAGGCAGGCACTCAGAAGACAAAATTTCGAGCGGTTCATGGGGGGGCTTTCTTGTTGGAACGAAACACGGAAAACAGCCATGTCGGCCGCCGCCTGAGCGCGACCAGACACGACCCTGCAGACACGACCCTGCAGTCACGACGCGATGGAAAAAATCAAGCCTGACGCACCACCGTGCGACAGAACTCAGCCAGCTGTTCGGCTGCACCCGCCGCAGTGCCGGCAGCAGCCACAAAGCGGTCAGGGCGTATCAACACCCAGTCCACACCTCGGGCCTGAAACCAAGTGCCCAGGAGGTTCTCGGTGTCCTGAATGACATTGACCATCGGTGCCTCACCTGTGCAGCGATTCACCTCCCACGCGCTGCTTCGGGCCCTGACGGCAACAAACTGATCGCACTTGAGCAGTCGCAGCTGTTCCGCCAACGCGGGACTCATCTGCGCCAAGGGGTTGCACCGCCAACTGACCAGCGCAAAGCACCCACCGATCACGTCGTCCAGCTTGCGCGGCTCACCCGAAATCTGTTCGACCACAGGCTGAATGAACATGCGCCCCACCAGATCGTCGTGGCCGGCATGACCGCGGTTGAGCACCACGCCCTTGACAAAGCGCGGCATGGGCTTGAATTTCATCTGAAGCACGTAGTCGCGCACGCGCGGGACATCCTTGATCGCCAGAAAAAAGCGGTCCCTCAGCCAGGCCAGCGCACGATTGCGCTGCGACAGCACCGACCCGAAGAGGTCTGCCAGATCGATCATGGCCTGGGCGTGGGCATGGCGCTCGTCGTGGTAGCTGGCCAGCAATTCGGGCTTCATGCGGCCGCGCACGATCCAGGCCAGTTTCCAGGCCAGGTTGAAGGCGTCGCGCAGGCCGGCATTCAGGCCCTGTCCGATCCAGGGCGGCGTGATGTGGGCCGTGTCCCCCGCCAGGCAAACCCGATCAATCACAAAATCCTTGGCCACCCGCGAGTTATGGGTGTACACCCGGGCTCGGATCACCTTGAGTCGCTCGGGGTGCTCTACATGAAGGCTCAGCAACATCTGCACCTTGTCAGGCGTCAGCATCTGGTCGCCGTCCTCGCCCGGGAACAGCATGAACTCCCAGCGCCGCAGGCCGTAGGGCAGGCGAAGGCAGACATAGGGCCGGCGGGGCTCGCAATGCAGCGCGGTGTAAGGGGCATCGAGGGGGTCGTCCTCGCACTCGATGACCACCCATTTGTGCGGGTGCGTCTTGCCCTCGTAAGGCACCTTGAGGATGCCTTCACGCACGGTGCTGCGTGCGCCATCCGAAGCCACCAGATACTGGGCGCGCACCGTGCTCAAGCTACCATCGGCCTGGCGCAGAGTCGCGTCCACGCCCTGGTCATCTTGCACCAAAGAGATCAGCTCCACCCCCAGTGCCAACGTAACGTGCGGGTAACGAGCCAGCCCCTTGCGCAGGGTGGCTTCCCCCAGCGGCTGCGAGAACAGATTGCGACGGCACCAGCCGAATTCACGCGTGCTTGGCAGGATTTCGGCAAAGCACTGCTTGGCGGCCGTGTACATGCGCATGGGCACGTTCTGGATCATGTCGCGCAGCATGTCTTCGGCCAAGCCAGCGGCCTGATAGGTACGCAAGGCTTCATCGTCCAGGCCTACTGCACGCGGGAAATCCAGAATCGCCGGGCTTCGGTCGATCAGCAGGGTCTCGATCCCATAGCTGCCCAGCAGGTTGGCGATGGTGACCCCGCAAGGGCCAGCGCCAACGATCAGGACCGGAATTTCTTTCTTATCTTGGGTCATGTGGGGGTGATCGTGATTCGAGGGATGTCAAATAGGGCTCAGCAACTGGTTTTCCTGGCGGATCAACAGGTGTCGCACCGCTTTGCGAAACTCCGTGAAGCGCGGGTCTTGCAGCAACTGGGCACGCCGTCGGGCTCGTTCTTCGAAGTTGTCGAATGCCCACAGGAACTTCAGTTCATTGAGGTCGCCGCTCTCGGGCTGCAACAGGCTGACCAATTGCCCCAGGATGCCAACCTGGACCTCGCGCCCCAGTTCGTTGTAGGTTTTCACGTAGTCCCGCAGGCCGCCAGGGACCAGGGTGTAGGTTCTCAGTTCGTAAATCATTTGTTCGGGTTTCCGTCGAGCAGAAAAGACATCAGGACTGCAGTGCGATCAAGGCTGACGCGACAGGAATTGCCGCACCACCTGGTTGAAACTTTCGGGTTGATCGTCATGGATGTAATGGCCTGCATCCGCAATCTCGGTGGCTTGCAGCGTCGGGTTGAGGCGCAACATTTCACTCACCATCTCCGGCTGCAAATAGTCTGAACGGCTGCCACGGACCACCAGCACGGGGCATCGGATGGCTTGCACGCAGGGGCGCAAGTCGACCGCACGCGCCGGATCAGGCCCAAGCCGCGTTGCGGCGATGCCGGCATGGTCGTAACGCCAGGTCCATCGCCCCTCGGGGGTCTGTTTGAGCATCTGCTGCAGGCGCTGCTGCCGAGCCGCCTCAGACACGGTGGGACGAAGCGCCCGCATGAAGTCTGCAGCCAGTTCCCAGCTCTCGAAATGGCTCGGGGTGGTCGCCAGTTCCTTGCGGATCCTGGTCGCACCAGCGCTGACGTCGAAGGCACCTGGGCCGGCATCCTCGATCACCAGCCGATCCACCCGACCCGGGTTTTGCGCGGCATAGACCAACGCATTGATCCCTCCCATCGAATGCCCGAGCAGGTCGAAGCGGGGCAGTTGCAGGTGATCGACGAGCGCCGCCAGATCGGCCACGTAGGCATCGGTGTAGTAGTTCCACGCGGGATCCCAATCCGTCTGTCCGCGGCCACGCTGGTCAAAGCCGATGACACGGCACCCGGGCTGGAGCGCCGCGGCCACACCGGCGAAGGTCTCTGCATAGCCCCGGATGCCGTGCATCGTCACCAGCGGATGCGCGCTGGGTTCGCCCCACTCCGTGACATGAAAATTGAGCCCATTGAGAGGCAGTGTGTAGTCGCGACGTTCCATCACAGCCTCAGATCAGACAAGTCCGTCCACGCCCTTGACGTCAGCCGCCTTCAAGCCTCCCAGGCGGGCGTTGAGACGACCACGCGTGGCAAACGCCCAGCACACGATCACCTCATCTCGATTCGGACCGTCATTGAACAGCGCGCTGACCGTGTCATAGTGAGAACGCACATACAGTGCGTCCTTGTGTGCCAGCGGAATGTCCAGCACCGTGCCTGGGCTGCCTCGCTTGCCCGTGGACGGCACCCAGGATTTGCCGCCGCCCAGCGCGTCGCGGATCGGATTGGCGGCGGGGTTGGTCAACAGGGCGTTGCCATGCTCGTATTCACCGTCGATGCCAACCAGGATCGCCTTGCCATAGCTTTCGATGGCTTGCCCGTTGGCAGCTTGCTGGATACGGCGGCCGAACTCCTGGCCCAGTGCCACAGAGCCTTCGATCCAGGCGCTGAGGTCTGCTTCATAGCGACCGGCATAGGGGTTGTGAATGCATGCCGCCAGCACGAACTTGCGCAAGGGTTCACCGTCCGCGGGCGCGCCGGTCTCGCCGGCCAAGGTGTCTTCGACCTGCAAATACCACTTGCGGATGTGGAAGGCACCGAAATTGGGGGTTCTCATGGAAAGGCTTTCAATTCAAAGTGGATGGATTCAAAGTGGCGTCAGATCAAAAGGGAGGCTCGGGGCGTCGTAGTCACCCAGCAAGCGTTTGCCCTCTTCGTCGTCGTGAACGGTCTCAAGGAAGAACTCGAAGCGATGCCCGTCCGGATCTGTGAAGTACAGGCCATAGCCCACCGCGTGGTCCGTGGTCTTCACCACCGGCACGTTCTTGCGCAGCAACATGCCGTAGAGCCGGCGCAGGTCGTCCATCGACCCCTCGATCTCCAGCCCGTAGTGCTGCATGTTGATGTCGCCCCGTACCTCCGCAGTCGGACTGGCCGGGTCGACCTGGATCAGAGCGATGTCGTGGTGCTTCTGCCCGAATGAGAGAAACACCCACCGATCGCCCCGCGCCGTGACCTCCATGCCCAGCACGTCCTCGTACCAGGAGGCGGTCTCGAAGGGGTTCTTGACGAACAACGCCAAGTGGGTACGTCGGATGCGGGGTCGTACTTCAGTTAGTGGCGTAGACATGAAGCTCCCAGGGATCAGTTGATGGATTGCGGATGCGCATGGACCGGGGCCTCAAACGGTGTCCAGGCAATCGAGGTGATTTCACTGAACTCGCGCCACTCCTTGAACCAGGTACGACCTGCATCCGTAGAACGCAGCAGGTCGCCATACTTGGTCCCGGCAAAGACCAGGTCGGGGTCGGACGCATGCGAGCCGAAAGCCCAGACCGTTGAGTTGGGCGCGGTGTGCAGCAAGGTCGTACGCCAGGTCTGGCCGCGGTCTTCCGAGCGGTAGATCTTGGTGCGCGTGCCCGGTGTGCCATCGCCGATGGCCAGCAACAGCGCCTGCCCTCCAGCCCCGGTCACCTGGACCGTGCGGGTGTAGTACATGCCGTCAAACCGTTCTCGCGAAGGCTTGTGGACATACGACTTGCCGCCGTCAGTGCTTTCGCAGACCGAGTTCACCGTCAGCACGAAATGACGCATCGGGTCCTGCGCCGTGGCTGGCAGGATGGTGATGGCATGGATGTCAGAATTGTTGATGCCTGCACCGGGCACGTCCATCCGTTCCCAATGGTCGCCCTGGTCGGTGCTGCGCCAGGCGCCGCCCTCCTCCACGCCGAACCACACTTCGTGGTGATTCACCGGGTTGACGCACATCGTCAGAATCCGCGGTCGGTTGACGCCCTGACAAAACTCCGGAAGCTCGACACCCAGCCGCTCCCAGCTCAAGCCGCCGTCACGGGAGCGGCAGGTGAAAGCGCGAGAGGGCGCCCCGGTACCGGCGTAGACGACCTTCGGGTCCACCGGGTCGAAAGCGATCGCCCAGACCGTCTGACCATCCATGGGTGAGCTGACCCGGCTGAAATGAGCACCACCATCGGTGCTGAGGCACAAACCAGCATCGGCGCCCGCCAGCACTCGACTGGGGGCAGAGGGATCCACCGCCAGGGCTCGCACCGTGCCGTCGAACTCGATGGCCTCCTTGAGCCCCAGGCGATGCCAACTCGCACCGTTGTCAACGCTGCGCAAAATACCCTGGCCCGCAGTGGCCACAAGAATGGTTCCCTTCATGGGTGCTCCTTTGGGGTTGAATGAGCCATCAGATGAAGATGCCGCGGGTGATGCCACCGTCGACAGCGATCGATTCGCCCGTGATGGCGCCCGCTCTTTCGGAAGCCAGGAACAGCACGGTGTCTGCGATTTCCTGCGGCTGGAGCACGCGACGGATCGGGGTCACCTTGGCGTAATTGGCCTCGACTTGCTCGGGCGTGAGGCCCTGCAACTTGGCTTCCTTGGCGTACAGCTCATGGATGTGGGGGGTTTCCACCACACCCGGGTGAATCACATTGACGGTGATGCCCGAGGGGCCCAATTGGTCGGACAGTGTCTTGGTCAGGTGACAGATGGCCACATTGCGCATGCCCGACAGCTGCTTGCTGCCACGGCCGGTGAGGCCGCCGATGTTGATGATGCGGCCATAGCCGTTCTTCTTCATGTGTGCTGCCGCCGCCTTGGCGCAGCGCATGTAGCCCACCACCTTGATGTTGATGTCTTCCAGCAGGCCTTCAGGGCTGGCATGCTCGATTTCGCTGCGCACCAAACCGCCCGGATGGGCCGCCCCGTTGACCAGGATGTCGATGCGCCCGAAGTGCTGCGCAACCTGTTCAATCATGGCCTCGACCTGCTCGGTACTGCTCACGTCGGCCGGTGCGGCCAACACCTCGATACCGTACTGTTCGCTGATGTCGCGGGCCGCAGCCTGCAGAGGGCCCGCGCTGCGTGCGACGATCGCCACACGCACGCCTTCGGCGGCCAGTGCCTCGGTCACGGCACGGCCGATGCCCAGACTGCCGCCGGTGACCACAGCGACTTTTCCTTTGAGTTTCAGATCCACATTAGCTCCTGGTGATGGATGAGCGCAGCTGGCGCCCGGTTGGTTGGGATGACGCTGTTGAAGCCTGGGCTCACAGCGCCATTTCGATCAGGCTGGGCCCGGAAGCGGTGACCGCCTTGGCAAACTGCTCAGCCAATTCCTCGGCCGTCTGGGCACGCGAGGCTTTGACGCCGTAGGACTGCGCCAGCAAGACCCAGTCGATGCGTGGGTTCTCCAGACTGGTCATGGCAGCGGCTCGATCGCCGAGCGTGGCCCCGCCACGCCGCAGTTCGTTGCGCAAGATGGCGTATTGGTGATTGGCGGCCACCAGTACCACCACATTCAGCCCTTCATGCGCCATGCTCCACAGGGTTTGGATCGTGTACTGCGTGCTGCCGTCAGACACCAGGGCGACCACGCGCCGTTCGGGGCAGGCGATGGCGGCCCCCATGGCCACGGGCAGGCCCTGACCGATGGCCCCCCCCGTGTTGGTCAAGGTGGTGTGCACACGGGCCGCGGCAGAAGCGGCATAAAAGGGATACCCACAGGTTCCGCCTTCGACCGACACGATGGCCTGGTCTGGCAGCTCACGCGCCAGAACGGCCGCGATCTTCTGGGGCGTCAACTCACCCGTGGGCTGCTCCGGCATCGGCACCTGTGGCGCCACGTAAGCGGGTGCTGCCAGCGCCTCTGCCAGCGCCTCCAGCCGGGTGGCCGCGTCTTCGCCGGGCTGGCTCAGCAGCAGCAGACGGTCCTTGTTGACCATCTCACTCGCATGGCCCTCGTAGCCAAAGTAGGTCACCGGTGGCAGCGCCCCTGCCAGCACCACCAGATCGGATGCGTCGAGCACCTGGCGGGCGGGTTCCGGGAAGTACGGCAGGCGATCAAAGACCGGCAAGCCCTGCCCACGCTCCGAGCGAGCCGGGAAGGTCTCTGCGTAGGCGCGGCCTTGCAGCACCTGGCACAGGCGGGCCACGGCCTTTTGAGCACGCTCACCCAATCCGCTCAAGGCACCGCCACCGCCCAGCAAGAACATGGGGGACTTGGCTTGGCGAAGCGCCTGCACGCATGCGGCCAGGTCGAAATGCGAAGGCGACGACACGGCCGCGGCCTCGCACTCGCTGGCGCCGGCCTCTGTGCCAAGCGTGCCGTACTGATAGTCGGCCGGGAAGATCAGCGTCGCTGACTGCCCGCCATGGGCCAGGCTCTGCCGCACGGCCTGCGCCGCAGCCGGTGCGGCATCGGACACGCTGTCAATGCGATGCACCCAGCCGGACACAGGACGGGCCAGGGACTCGATGTCGGAGCTCAAGGGCGCATCGAACGGCAAATGCCAACTGGTGTGATCGCCGATGAGGTTGACGATCGGGGTGTGGGCACGCTTGGCGTTGTGCAGGTTGGCGATGCCATTGGCAAATCCGGGGCCCAGATGCAGCAGGGTGGCCGCAGGACGACCCAGCATGCGGCCATAGCCATCAGCGGCGCCCGTGCACACGTTTTCCTGCAATCCGATCACACAACGGACCGCATCCTGCGTCTCCATGGATCGAACCACGTCCAGTTCCGTGGTCCCGGGGTTGGCAAAGCAGGTATCCACGCCCTGAGCGGCCAGTTCGGCCAAAAGCAGGTCTGCGCCAGTGGTGTATTTTTCAGTGGTCATGTTTGCCACTTTATCGCATAGACGAAATTTAGCAATTACATACACTGATTGTCAGGATTTATATTTGTGTTTTGCTTTGCATTTTTTTGTGATATGCGTATGTTGATATTTTTTCAAGCAATCAACAAAAGTTACTGATCACCATGGCTGATGGCACAAAAGGGGCACCGTGGGGGCATGGGGCGGCGCGAGTCCGCGCGGCACCATGGCCAAAAGACCTCAAAAGGGGAGGTGGCGCGCGTGTGGCTCAACCACCTGGCAAACGGCGCATGCGGCCGACAGTGGTCCGGGCTTCGTACTGTGCCGATCCGGTTCAAACCCTGGGTCGTGCCTCCCAGAAGTGCCAGGGCAGGCCGCAACGCTTCGCTCAGCCTGCTGACAAACGGGCAGCCTCGGCCTCACACAAACCCATCGACGTTTGTTGCCGACAGCGGCCGCCATGCGGCCCTGCCTCGTCCGGTGCGATGGCAGACGCCGCACAAAACCTGGCCAAGATGAGGCGCCGAGGGCAATCACCCCGGTTGATCAGGCTCAAGACATTGCACGCCAATCGATGGCGTAATCCGCCCGCCGCGTGGGCACGGCCTTTGGGCGCCCCACTCCGGTCAAACAAATGCGTCCGCCGGCTTTGCCAGGCACGCCATCCGCTAAGATCCAAGTCAGTTTTCAACCCGGACAATCACGGCTGTGCGCTCTTCCAAACGCTCCAATCCATCCGACCCCGAATTTCATCGGGCCGATTGGCCCTTTTACTGGATTGCCCGAGTGAACACCCTCTACACGCAGGAAATTGAACGCGTGCTGAAGGCCGTCAATTGCGATGTACCGACCTACCGGGTCCTGGCCATCCTTCAGGAGCAAGGTGTCAGCAGCGTCTCCGAGATCGCCGTGCACGCAGTGGGCAAACTCTCCACCACCACGAAGATCGTCTACCGCATGAAGGCCGAGGGTCTGGTGAGTACGGAGACGTCCAAAAGTGACGGCCGGGTGACGATGGTGTCGTTGACGGACGCCGGCCGAGTCGCCCTGGGACGGGTGAAAGATGCCACCCACGGCCTGTTCGAGCGCAGCTTCGATGGCCTGACACCTGCCAAGCTCGAGAGACTGAATGAATCGCTGCGGATCGTGTTCCGCAACCTCAACGGCGGCGATCATCCCATTCTGGACGCAGTGGCATCAGACCCGGACCCTGCCTAGGTCCAGGTCGCAGCAATCACGCGGTGATGACCCGGTGCAGCGACTGCGCCACGGCAAGGAGCTTGCGTTCCTCGCGCGGGCGCCCCACCAGTTGCAGCCCCACCGGAAGCCCCCCAGGACCCAACAGCCCCGGGACGTTGACACAAGGCAGACCAAGCAGCGTCCACACCCGACTGAAGACCGGGTCGCCTGTGGCGCTCAGCCCGAGCGGCGCTTCGCCCGGCGCAGCGGGCACGAGCAGAGCATCGGCCTCGCCCATCAAGGCCAGAACCTCAAGCACACCTTGCTCAGCCAAGGCCTTCGCTGCGGCGTAAGCCTCCTGGGTGATGCCATGGCCAAGGGCAACCAGATCGCGGATGTGCTCGCTCACCCGGGTACCGTATTCGCTGATCTCGCGGCCCAGGTTCTGCGCCGCCTCTTTCGCCATCACAGTTTTTTGCGCCTGCAACAGGCCCGACAGCGACGCGGGCATGTTCAGGGAACTCACAGGCACCCTGGCGGCGGACAGCAAGCTGTGCGCCCTTTCCCAGACCTGCCCCCCGCCCGCATCGGCGCAGTCCCATTCATGGGTACGACAGCTCAGCAGGCGCATGCCGACAGCGTCTGGCAAAGGCTCGAAGCGCTCACCCGCGAGTGCCGCACGCATCAATTCCAGATCTTCCGTGCCGTTGGACAGCCAGCCCATGGTGTCAAGCGAAGGCGCAAACGCCTTCACACCCGCACCGCTGACCAGGTCATGGGTTGGCTTGAGGGCAAATACACCGCAATAGGACGCGGGGCGAATCAACGACCCCGCGGTCTGCGATCCAAAGGCCAGTGGGACCATGCCACTGGCCACAGCGGCGGCGGACCCACTGGACGACCCCCCTGGCGTGTGCGCAGTGTCCCAGGGGTTGGCCGTGGGTCCAGGAGTGAAATAGGCGAACTCGGTGGTGACGGTCTTGCCCACAATGACGGCATCGGCGGCTCGCACCAGCCGGACGACTTCTGCATCGGCTGCGGGGCGATGTCCCTCGTAGACCGCAGAGCCGTACCCGGTCGGCATATCTGCTGTGTCGATCAGATCCTTGACGCCCATCGGTACGCCGCCGAGCAGGCCTGCGGCTGAGCCGGTGGCCATGCGCGCATCCAGCGCACGGGCCTGTTGCAATGCGACGGCGGGATCCAGATGCTTCCAGGCCTGCAATGCAGGTTCGGCGTTGGCGATGCGTTCCAGGCTGTCCAGGAGCACGGCTTCCGCCGTGGTTTCGCGGCGTGCGATGGCCGCATGGATGGCCACCGCACTGGAGCGCGGGAGAATATGGCGGGTCATGTCTGAATCAAGCTTTCGAATCGGTCAGTTGCAAATATCATGAGCTCAACATCGCTTGATGCTTCGCCTGACTACCGAGATAGGCCTGCACGACCCGCGGATCGGCAGCCACAAGGTCTGCCGGGCCCGCCATCGCAACCTGCCCCAACTCCAAGACATAGGCGTAGTCGGCGATCTTGAGGGCGGCGAACGCGTTCTGCTCCACCAACAGGATCGAGACCCCCTGTTCACGCAGGCGCACGAGGATGCGGAAGATCTCACGAACGATCAGTGGCGCCAAACCCAAGCTGGGCTCGTCGAGCAGCAGCAGTCGTGGCCGGCCCATCAGGGCACGCCCCAGGGCCAGCATCTGGCGCTCGCCACCAGAGAGCGTCGAAGCCTCTTGCTGGCGGCGCTCCTTCAGGCGCGGGAACAGCGTGAAGACCTCCTCCAAGGCGTCGGCATGTCGGGCCTTGGGCTCTTTGCGAAACCGGAACGCACCAAGCCGCAAGTTGTCTTCGATCGACATACTTGAAAACAAGGCGCGGGTCTCAGGCACCATGCCGATGCCACTGCGCACGCGGCTGGCGATGCCGCGGCCCTCATCACGGCCCGAGCCGGTTTCATCTGCGACAACGATGCGTCCACTTGATGGCAACACCCCCATGATGGCCGACATCAGCGTGGTCTTGCCTGCACCGTTGGGCCCCACCACGGTGACGATCTCACCCTTCCGCACCCGCAGCGAGACACCGCTCACCGCACTGATCTTGCCGTAACTCACATGCAGATCGGACACATCCAGCAGCGGTGACTCGACCACCGCCGGTTTGGGCACAGCATTCATAGCGCAACTCCCAGATAGGCTTCAAGGACTCGCGGGTCCGACTGGACTTCAGCGGGCAGGCCTTCGACGATCTTGTCGCCAAACACCACCACCGCCACGCGATCAACCAGGTTCATGACGAAGTCCATGTCGTGCTCGACCAGCAGCACGGTCATGCCTTCTTCGCGCAGCTTCTGCAGCAACGCGCCCAGCGCCTGCTTCTCGCCATGGCGCAAGCCGGCTGCGGGCTCGTCGAGCAGCAGCACGCAAGGGTCACCACAAAGCGCGCGGGCAATTTCAATCAAGCGCTGCTGGCCCAAAGAAAGGCTGCCGGCTTCCGCTGCGAGATGGGCGCCCAAGCCCACGCGCTCCAGTTGGCGGCGAGCTTCGGCCAGCAAGCTCGCCTCTTCACGGCGGTCCAGCCTCATCACACTGGCCAGCAGGCCCTGTTGACCACGCAAGTGCGCACCAATGGCTACGTTCTCCAGCACGCTCATCTTGGGCAGCAACTTCACGTGCTGGAATGTACGCGCCAGACCCGCTGCTGCAATGCGCCGGGCATCCCAGCCTTGTACCGGCTGACCCAGGAATTCGATGTCACCAGAGGTCGGCACATCACAACACGAAAGAAGATTGAACAATGTGCTCTTGCCTGCGCCGTTCGGGCCGATCACGGCCAAGACTTCACCCGCACGCAAGTCCAGGTCGATCTCCTTGTTGGCGACCAGGCCCCCGAAGCGGCGACTCAGCCCACGTGCCTTCATCACCACACTGCCACGGCTGGGCATCTCCCGTCGCGGCAGCGACGCGGCAGCGCTTTCATCGATCCGCGGCAACGTGGCCCGGCGAGGCCCCAGATGGGTCTGGCACCACCCCGCCACGCCAACCGGCGCTCGGTGCATCAGCCAGATGATGAGGGCCCCGAACACAATCGCCTCGTAGTTGCCGGTGCTGCCAAACAGCTTGGGCAGCAGGTCTTCCAAGCCGTTTTTTGCCAAGACAAACAGCCCGGCGCCAACGATGGCGCCCCACAATTGACCGACACCGCCAATCAGTGCCATGAACAGGTAATCGATGCCGGCGTTGATGCTGAAAGGGGTCGGACTGACAAAGCGCTGCGTATAGACGTAGAGCCAACCCGACACACTCGCCATCGCTGCGGCCAACAGAAAAGCGGTCAACTTGGCACGAAACACATGGACGCCCATCGAGGCGGCCATGGCCTGTCCGCCGTTCAGCGCGCGGATGGCGCGCCCCGAGCGGGAGTCCAGCAGGTTTCGGATAGCGACGGCTCCCAGCAACACCAGCAACCAGATCAAATAGAAGATTTGCTCACCGCGTTCCAACGCCACACCAAACAGACGCAATCCAGGCAGATTGGCCAAGCCGGAATAGCCCCCCAGAGATTGAAAAGTGCCGAACAGGTAGTACAGAGCAATCCCCCAGGCAATGGTGCCCAGCGGAAGGTAGTGGCCGGACAAGCGCAAGGTAATGGCCCCCAACAGGCCGGCCACAAACAGTGTGACCAAGGTCCCCATCAGCAGCGCCGCCAGCGGCGAGCCGCCAGCCCAGGCCAACCAGCCCGGCAACGCTGTGCTGCTGGCCAGCCAGGCCGTTGTGTAGGCCCCAATGCCGACAAAGGCGGCCTGGCCAAAGCTGGTCAGGCCGGCTACTCCGGTCATCAGCACGATGCCCAGCACAACCAATGCCGCGAGGCCGATGTTGTTGAACAAGGTGACATAGAAACTTGGCAACAGAGGCACGAGCGCCAACAGGGCCACCGCCACGAAGAGCAAGGCCATGCTTCGCAGACGGGAGGCTCCATGCCAACGGGCCGGGCCGTGTTCAAGGGTAGGGGTAGAAATGGCGCTCATGCTTCCTCTTCGGAATGGCGGGTTGTCAAAGAGCGCCACAGCAGGAAAGGCAAGATCAGCGTGAACACGATCACCTCCTTGTAGTCACTTGCCCAAAAGGTCGAGAACGATTCGACCAAGCCGACCGACGTGGCGCCAAGCGCAGCGATCGGATAGCTCAACAGCCCGCCGGTCACTGCACCGACAAAGCCCTTGAGGCTGATCAGAAAGCCGCTGTCGAAATACAGCGTGGTCAGCGGCGCAATCAGAATGCCCGAGAGGGCACCAATGAAAGCCGCCAGGCCAAAGCTGAGCTGCCCTGCGAACTCAGGCGAAATACCCATCAGCTCCGCCCCGAGTCGATTCACCGAGGTTGCACGCAGCGCCTTGCCGTACAGCGTTCGATCGAAGAACACATAGAGGGCCGCAATGAGCAGCATGGAAGCGGCGATGACCCAGAGCGCCTGTGACTTGAACATCACCGGCCCGATCTCCACGCCGCCCTCGGAAAACGGCTCGCTGCGCGCACCTTCGGCGCCGAACATCAGCAGCGACAGCCCCACCAACACACCATGCAGCGCAATCGACACGATCAGCAGCACCAGGGAGTGTGCGGACGCAATCGGCTTGAAGGCGATGTCGTACAGCAACGGCCCCATGGGCACCACCAGCGCGAGCGTCAGCAGTGCCTGCACCACCATCGGCAAAGCTTGCAGTGGCAGGAGGCGCAACAGCGCCCAAAGGCCCGCGGCATAGCCCAGCATGAGCCAGTCGCCAGGACCCGGCCACTGACGCCTTGTCCAGAGGCCGCCCACGGCCCGTGCCACGGCCAGTCCCAACAACAGCCAGGCCAGGGCCATCGACTGCCCCGCCTGCATGCCCGCCATGGCCATGGCGCCGAAGGTGACAAACTCGCCCTGCGGTACCAACAGCACGCGTGTCACGCTGAACACCAGCACAATGGACAACGCAAGCAAGGCGTAAATGGCGCCGCTCGTGAGGCCATCCTGCCCCAGCAATAGAACGATCTGTGAATCCATGTCGATCAACTGTGGGCGGCTTACTTCAAGGCGGCCCACTGACCGTTCTTCACCGTGATGAGTTCGCGGCCCCGTTTGTCAAAGCCGCTGTGGTCCGCTGCGGTCATGTTGTAAACACCTTGGGTGGCAGCAAGCTCTTTGGTGTGCTCAATCGCATCGCGCAGCGCAGAGCGGAACTCCGGGCTGCCCGGCTTGCCCTTCTTCAAGGCGGCCGGAATAGCCGCCTGCAGCAACAGACCGGCGTCGTACACATTGGCGCCAAAGGTGGCTGGCTTGCTGCCATACAGTTTTTCGTAGTCGGCCACGTACTTGGTGGCGATGGCCTTGATGGGGTTGCTGGCTGGCATGTCGCCCAGCACCAGCATGCCGCTGGCAGCCAGGATGGTGCCCTCCACTTTCTTGCCGCCCAGTTTCAGGAAGTCGTCCAGCGCCGCACCGTGGGTTTGGTAGAACCTGCCTTTGTAGCCTTGATCGAACAGCGTGGTCTGTGGCAACACGGCCGAGCTCCCGGGTGCAGCGATCAGCACGGCCTCCGGGCGGGCTGCGAGGGTCTTCAGTGCCTGCGCCGTCACGGAGGTGTCACGGCGCTGAAAGCTCTCCGAAGTCAACAGCTTGATATTGGCTGCCGCCAGCAGCTCGGTCATGACCTTGGCCCAGTTCTCGCCATAAGGGTCGGCCGTGCCGATCAGGCTGACGCTCTTGATGCCGGTGGCCTTCATGTGGTCCACCAACGCGTTGGCGATCAGATCGTCGTTCTGCGTGGTCTTGAACACCCACTTCTTCTGTTCGGTCATGGGCAACACCACGGCTGCCGTGCCAACGGGCGCAAACATGGGCACACCGGCTTCTGCGGCGAACTGGATCACCCCCATGGCGTTGGGCGATCCGCTCGGGCCAATCAAGGCATCGACCTTGTCCTCGTTGATGAGCTTCTTGACGGCAGAAACCGAAGCCGTCGGATCTGAAGCATCGTCCAGCGAGAAGTACTCGATCTTCTGACCAGCCACCTCCTTGGGCAACAACGCCACGGTGTTTTTCTGGGGAATGCCGACCAAGGCAATCGGACCACTGGCCGAGGACACAACGCCGATTTTGACCTGAGCGAGCGCGCAGCCGGCAAAGCACAGGGCGCCGGCAGCGGCGATCAAGGCGGGGAAAACGCTTTTCAGAACCATGGAGAACCTCTTTGTAGTGCGGGTGGAAAGTTTGAATTTTGGTGGCGCAAGTTCTGCATATTTCATGCCAGATTCACGTTCCCATTCATGCTTTTCGCCGAGATTACAGATGGAATACGTTTCCTTACCCTAGGGAATTCCCGAAGATGAAGATCCTTAAATTAATCCAAAAGCGGCGATAAATCCCACTTTTGGTGCGATTTTCGCCTGGTGGCTGCACCAACAACTTCTTCAACTGCCCTGTTATTGTGCGAAAAATTTTTTCATTAATTAGTTGCCAATTCACGTTGTTTTGAGCTAACTTAAAAAATAGCTTCAACGCGTTGAGCCCTTTTTCGACGCAGCAACCCCACTACCGGAGACCCCGATGCTGACCCTGGAACCCGAGCGCACCACGCATGCCAGCCCCCCTTCGCCGGGCGGCGTGGCCCATCCCTCTTTTGACGATCTGCTGACCGACATCCGCACCCGCAGCGCCGAATTCTCGAAGCAGCGCTTCATATCGCCCGACGTCGTCGAGAGCTTCAAGCACCACGGCATGTATCGCGCGCTGGTGCCGCGGGCACTGGGAGGCGAAGAACGTTCGCCACGCTATTTCTGCGAAAAAGTGGAGCGCATTGCACAGGCCGACGGCTCGGCCGGCTGGGTAGCCAGCTTCGGCATGGGCATCACCTACCTGGCCTCGTTGCCCATCGAGACGCTGCGCCAGGTGTACGCGGCTTCGCCCGATGTGGTGTTCTGCGCGGGCGTGTTTCCACCCCAGAGCGCACCGGCCGTCGAGGGGGGCTTCGAGGTGTCAGGCCGCTGGAGCTTTGCCAGCGGTTGCATGGGGGCGAACCTCGTGGGTGTGGGCATTGCGCCGACGGGCCTGGCGGGCCAATCCCTGCCGCGCCTGGCCGTGATGCCGATCGCCAAAGCACGAATCGACCCCACCTGGGACGTTATCGGCCTGACCGGCACAGGGAGCCACGACATCGTGGTGGACAAGGTTGTCGTCCCCGAAGAATGGACCTTCGTGCGCGGCAGTCCGTCCACGCTGGACGCCCCCATTTGTCGCTACCCCAGCCTGTCGTTCGCCACGCAAGTATTGAGCGTGGTCTCGCTCGGCATTGCCCGCGGAGCGATCGAAGAATTGAAGGACCTGGCCACGGGCCGCACCTCTGTCACGGGCGCCCCACGCACCGCGGACCGGCCGCAGGTCCAGATGGACCTTGCACGTGCCGAAGCCACCCTGCGCGCCGCACGCGCGTTCTTCTATGACGCCATGGACGAGGTCTGGGAAACCCTGCTGCGGGGCGACACCCCCACTCAGGAACAGGTCAGCATGCTGCGCCTGTCGTCCACCCACGCCACCCGTGCGGGTGCCGAAGTCACCCGCAGCGTGCAGATGCTTGCGGGCATGACCGGCATCTACCGCAGCTGTCCACTGTCTACCCAGGTGCAAGACAGCCTGGTCGTGACACAGCACGCCTTCATGGGCGACATCACCTACCAAAACGCCGGCGCCATGTTGTTCGGCCTCAAGCCCTTGCCGGGCTACCTCTGATCTGACCTCATCGCCAAGGAGAACCCACACCATGACCACTGAAACCAAAATTCCACTGCGCACCCTGTTTTGCATCGGCGTGAACCAGAATTTCTTCGACGCCACCCAGGCGGAAACCAAGGACATCTGGAGCGCCTTCGTGCAGATGATGCAAGGCATTGCCGCCCTGCCCGGCGTCAAAGTTCTGGGCAACCTCGACGACGATCGCTCCATGGTAGGGCCGTCGGCGAGCTGGCCTTGGACGACCTACGTGCTGGCCGATGTGCCTGACCTGGAAACGGTGCATGCAGCTTGCAACCTGTTTCGCACCATCGGTGTCGGTGACGGCACCTACAAGCTGTGGAAGTACTGCAAGGTCGAAGCACGCGTGGGCCGCGAGCTGAGCATTCCGGCCTACGCGGCCTGAGCACCGCAATGACACTGCAACAGCAGATCGCCGACCTGCAACTGCAGGTGCAGCGCCTTCAGGCCGAAGGCTTGATCCGCGCCTGCATCACCCGCTACATGGCACTGTGCGATCGGCTCAACGCCGAGACACCGCTGCAGGAGCTGGCCGGCCTTTTCACCGACGACGCGACCTGGGAAGGCCGGGGTGCGCTCTATTCCGGCCGCTTTGGTGGCTACCGGGGCCGTGAAGCCATTGCTGCCATGTTCCGCACCTACATGCGGACCCCGGCGCACTTCGCCTTGAACGTCCACTTTCTCTGTTCCGAAACCATCGTGGTGTCGTCCGATGCCCTCAGCGCCGATGCGAGCTGGGTGATGTTGCAGACATCGACCTTTGCCGACCAGAGCTCCCACCTCAACGCCGCGCAGCTCACCTTGAAGCTGCGCTCTGAAGGCAGCGCCTGGCGCATCGCCCAGTTCCAGACCGAGAACCTCTTCAGCCGCCCCACCAGCGCCTGGAACAGCAGTGCGCTGCTGCCAGTCCCTGCCCAAGATCATTAATTCACAGAGCCACTCCCATGAATGCTCCTGCTCAACCGATTCATTTCCACCGCCCCATCGGCGACCTGGTCCAGTCCGACAAGGTCCACACCTCGCTCTACACCGACCCTGCCATCTTCGATGACGAGATGGAGAAGGTTTTCCGCAACACCTGGGTCTGGGTGGCGCACGTCAGCGAGGTGCCCGAGGTCGGCAGCTACAAGACCCACTGGGTGGGCAAAGAACCCGTCATCGTGGTGCGCGACCGCAAAAAGCAGGTGCGGGTATTGCTCAATCGCTGCCGTCACCGCGCCGCCACGGTGTGTGAACACAAGAAAGGCAAGGCCAACACCTTTGTCTGTCCCTACCACGGCTGGAGCTACGCGCTCGACGGCACCCTTCGCGGTGTGCCGCACCCAGAGAGCTATGGCGACATTCTCGACAAAGCGGAACACCCGCTGGTGAACCTGCGGGTCGAGGAATACGCCGGCATGGTGTTCGCCACCTTCAAGGACGACATCGAGCCCCTGGTCGACTACCTGGGCCCCGCCAAGAAGTGGATGGACCTGTTCATGAAGCAAGGTGGCAGCTTTCCGATCAAGGTCGGCGGCGAGCATCGCTTCACGTTTCCGGGCAACTGGAAGATCCAGCTGGAAAACACCACGGACGCCTACCACTTCCCCCTGGTGCATCGCTCATTTCTTCACTCCGTGGACAAACAGACCGAAGAGATGCTCGACTTCGTGGGGGGCAAGGGCTATGTCGAAGACCTGGGCAATGGCCACAGCGTGATGGTGATGATTCCGGACCTGATCGACCTGGAAGCGGATCTGGAGAGGCCCATCCCAGACCGGTACATCGAGTTGGCCGACGCGTTGCGCGCCGAGGGCCACGAAGAGGCCAAGGTGCGACAGATCGTGCGCGCCGTGGGGGGCTCGGGCTTCAACCTGAACCTGTTCCCCAACATTGCCTGCTCGATGGCCTTTTTTCGGGTTTTGCAACCGATTTCGGTCAACGAAACCGAGATCCACCACAGCGTGATTCTGATGGACGGAGGCCCCCCGGCCGGCAACCGAGCCCGGCTGCGCATGCACGAGCACTTCCAGGGCCCCTTGGGCTTTGGCACGCCGGACGACTCGGAAGCCTGGGAACGGGTTCAGGCCGGCGCCCATGCCGGGCGGGACCTCTGGGTACTGCTCAACCGCGGCCTGCCCGCGGAAAAGAAGACCGCCGATGGTGTGGCCGGTGATGTGAGTGCCGAGACCGGCATGCGCGCTGCCTACCAGCAGTGGAAAAAACTGATGACCGCCTGAGTCACGGAAGAGAGAAAAAAATGAACACGACGCTGCTGCAAGAAGCAACCGCCTTCATCTGGGCCGAAAGCGATATGCTGGACCACAACGAGTACCAGGACTGGCTCCTGCTTTGGGCGCCGGAAGGCCTCTACGTGATCCCGATCGACCCGAACGAGACCGACCACGAGAACACCCTGAACTACGCCTACGACGACGCCCAGATGCGCAGCAAGCGCGTGGCGCGATTGACCGGTGGCGAAGCCATCTCATCCGCCCCGGTGGCGCGCACAGTGCGCAACGTATCGCGCCTGCGCCTGCTGAGCGACGACGGCACCAAGGTCACGGTGCGTTGTGCCCAGGACTTGCGCGAGTTCCGCAAGGACCGATTTCGCGAGCACACCTCCGATGTCACCTACGAACTGCTGCGCGTGGGTGAGGGCTTCCGCATCCACCGCAAGATCGTCAAGCTCATCAACTCGACCGACACGCTCACCGCCGTCGGCTACATCCTCTGAGGCCAGGCCATGGCAGAACGACAAAACGCCCTGGTCACAGGTGCCGCCAATGGGCTGGGCCTGTTCATCGCACAGGCCTTGCACGCCGCCGGCTACCGCGTTGCGTTGAGCGACCGCGACGGCGTGGCCGCCGAACGTGCCGCGCGGGAGCTGGATCCCAGCGGCGACAGCACCCTGGGCCTGGCCCTGGATGTGGTGTCCAAATCAGCGTTCGAGCAGGCGGTCGATGCCCTTGCAGCACGCTGGGGGCAGCTGCATGTGGCCGTGAACAACGCAGCCGTGACGGTGACCACACCGGTGATGCAGATCACCCCTGAAGAGTTTGAAGAGGTGCTGCGAATCAACCTGCGCGGGACCTTCCTCGGTTGCCAGGTGTTTGGCGCCCGCATGGCCAGCCACGGCTATGGCCGCCTGATCAACATCGCCTCACTTGCCGGGCAGAACGGCGGCACGGCCTCGGGCGCGCACTACGCTTCGTCCAAGGCGGGCATCCTGACCCTGACCAAGATCTTCGCCCGCGAACTGGCCGCCAGCGGAGTCACCGTCAATGCCATGGCCCCCGGCCCGCTGGACTTGCCCTCCGTGCGCAAGGCCGTGCCGGCCGACAAGCTGGAGAAGCTGCTGGCAGCCATCCCCGTCCAACGCCTGGGCAATCCGCGCTTCATCGCAGCACAAGTCGTGCAACTGGCCTCGCCTGAAGCTGATTCATGCACTGGCGCTGCATGGGACGTCAACGGCGGCATCTTCATGCGCTGAAGAGCATCGAGAGAAGGAAACAACCATGAACGCCACCACCCACCAGGTTGTCGTCAAGCGCAGAGAGATTCAAGGCGACGGCGTCGTTGTGCTGGATCTGCAAAGCGCAGACGGCCGCAGTTTGCCCAGCTTCGAGGCTGGCGCCCACATCGACGTCCATCTGGCGCCCGACCTCGTGCGCCAATATTCGCTGTGTGGCGACCCCGCCGAAAAAAGCCGGTATCGATTGGGCGTGCTGCGTGACCCATGCTCCCGCGGCGGTTCGCTTGCGGTCTTCGATCGGTTCAACGAAGGCACGGTCATCACCATCGGCGCGCCACGCAACCATTTCCCCTTGGTCCCGGAGGCGCAGCACAGTGTGCTGGTCGGTGGCGGTATCGGCATCACGCCCATGATCGCCATGGCGTATGCCCTGTCAGCGGCGGGCAAGGGCTTCGAGTTGCATTACTGCGCGCGCTCCGCCGCAAGCAGTGCCTTTTTGGAGGAACTGGCCACGGCCCCCTTCGCCGACAAGGTGCGCCTGCATTTCGACGATGCGGGTGACGCGGGCCGACTCCAGATCGCTCCGGTGTTGGCTGCAGCGGGCACGGCCTCTACCCACCTGTACGTCTGCGGCCCATCGGGCTTCATGGACTGGGTGATCGGCAACAGCGAACAACATGGCCTGCCCCCAGCGCAGATCCACCGTGAATATTTCAACGCCGACGTCGACACCCACGGTAGCGCCTTTGAAGTGGTGGCCGCGGCCAGCGGCAAAACAGTGCAGGTGCAAGAGGGACAGAGCATCGTGGCGGCGTTGAAGACGATCGGCATCCTGGTGCCGGTCTCGTGCCAGGAAGGCGTCTGCGGCACCTGCGTCTGCACGGTCCTTGAGGGTGAATGCGATCACCGCGACGTCTACCTCACCGACGAAGAAAAGACTGAAAACGACCAGATCATGACGTGCTGTTCGCGCGCCCAATCTGCCCGACTGGTGCTGGACATTTGAAGGGGTTCACCATGATTTCGATTCCTGAATTCAGAAACGGCATGTCATTGCTGGCCGGTGCGGTCAACGTGATCACCACCGACGGAGCCGCCGGCCTGGCGGGCTTCACGGCGTCAGCGGTCTGCAGCGTCACCGATCAGCCGCCCACCTTGCTGGTCTGCATGAACCGATCGTCTTTCGCGCATCGTTTCTTTGTGGAAAACCGCTCGATCTGCGTCAATGTGCTGTCGGCCGCGCAGCAGGACCTGTCGGCCCTGTTTGCCAACCGCGATGTGACGATGGAAAGCCGCTTTGCGCAGGTGGCCTGGCTGCCCTTGAGCACCGGCGCGCCCGCCTTGGAAGGCGCGCTGGTCAACTTTGATGGCGTCATCACCCACATCCACGACGTGGGCTCGCACAGCATCTTCATCACGGAATTGCGCGACATTCGCCTGGCCTCTGAGAGTTCCCAGGGACTGGCCTACTTCAACCGCGCCTACCACCGCTTGGGCGAAGCACAAGCCAGCGTCTGACAAGATCAGGGATAAGGTCGACCATTCACAGGCCGGCCAACACAGGCCCCCAGCGCTCAGCTCAAGCGGGGAGGTGGGGGGTGACCCAGTGACCGTGGGTTGCCGTGCGCTTGGAACTTGGTGTCAAGTTGACGCAACGGCGGCTGACTGGCACCAACCTGGAAGAAAGCCAGCACGCTGTCCAGGGCCTCCGTCTGACTTCTGAGGCTGTCGGCCGCAGCAGCAGCCTCTTCGACCAAGGCAGCGTTCTGTCGCAGGCCCTCATCAATTTCGCTCACCACACCATGGATCTGAGCGACACCCTGAGCTTGCTGGGCCGTGGCCTCGGAGATCCGGATGATCAGATCAGCCGCCAACTCGCTGGCCTTCACCATCGACGCCATCGTGCTGCGGGCCTCAGTCACCTGCACAGATCCGGCTTTCACGGTCTGCAGATTGCCCTGGATCAGATCCTTGATCTCTTTGGCAGCCTGGGCGGAACGCTGAGCCAAGCCTCGCACCTCATTTGCCACCACCGCGAAGCCCCGCCCCTGCTCGCCCGCTCTTGCCGCCTCCACCGCCGCATTCAGGGCAAGTATGTTGGTCTGGAAGGCGATTCCATCAATCACACCCAGGATGTCTGCCATGCGCCTGGAGGACGCCGATATGGCCTCCATGGTCTGCACGATGTGCTCTGTTTGCTGACCTCCGGAGCGCGCCTGCCGCGAAGCCTCACGCGCCTGCACCTGCGCCTCTTGCGAGGCATCAGCGTTCTCGTGCACCGCGTTGGCGATCAATTCAATCGAGTGCGTGGCCTGTTGCAATGCAACGGCCTGCCGCTCAGTGCGGCTGGAAAGGTCCAGGTTTCCCGCCGCGATTTCTGTCGAAGCCGCATGGATCGAGGCAGACGAACGTATCACCATCTCCATGGCTTCATGCATTCGCTCGACCATCCGTCCAAGGGCACTCATCATCCGCCCAGTCTCATTGTTGGCCTGTGCCCCGATGTGAAGCGTAAGGTCACCGGCTGCCACCCGGTCGGCCATGTGAACCGTGGTGTTCAAAGCCATGGTCACTGATCGGTAGAGCAGCACGCCAGCCAATGTCGCCAACACAGCGCCCGCCAGCGCCGTGATCCATGTGATGCGCCGACTCTTGTCGCCCAGCGTGACGATCTCGGCGAACGATTGATCCTCTGCTGCCTTTTGTTGCCTCGCGAACTCAAGGGCCGCTGCTTGACTTTGCTGAATCAAGGGATCCAACTTGTCTTCAAAGACTTGGTTGACCTCATCGGTCTGCAGTTGCCGACCCAAGTCGATGACCTTGTCACGCGCAGAACGTGTGCTTTGAAGGGTCTGCTGGAGGCTTTTCAACGCTGTGGCATCTGCACTGCTCAGAGGCAGGGACAGCAGCCTCTTCAAAGCCTGATCGATCTCTGCACTGGCATTCAACGCAGAGGCAATTTCTCGCTCCACCTTGTCGGGCTCAACCTGCACCGAAAGACGGCGCAGATACAGCTCTTCAGCCTTCCCTGCCGATTTCAGCATCATCGCCAGCTCATAACGTGCGCGGGCTTGCGCCACCGGGCCCTGCACCAGATCCTGGGACTGGACGGCTGCCCAGTAACTCATGGCACTTTGCCCCAGCAGAATCATCACCACCAAACCAAAGGCCACACTGAGCCGGTGAGCAATCGTCATATCTCGAATCCCGTGGATGACTTCGGACGGCCCTGCTACGATGAACAGTGGCGAAAGCCCCGACTGACGAGGCTGGAAATTGGAGCGTGGATCAGTCTTTCACCAGTCCCTGCTTGGACAGCAGCACCAGCTGCCCCTGCGCATTCACCACCCCCGCCGTCAGCCCCAGGTGATCGGGCCTCACCTCGGTCTTGAAGCTGACCCCACCGTCCTGGCTTTGCAGGCGCAGCCCATCCAGCCCCACACCA
>NZ_JBWKWP010000028.1:0-55119 GCF_059422285.1 Curvibacter sp. GW821-FHT01G03 | reverse complement strand
TGCAGCAACAGCGGTAAGTGTCAACTTCAATTGCATGGATGAACTCCGAATCAGTAATAAACGCCGATAGAAGGCGGCGGTGGAAGGTATTTCAATTTCCGGGCCAGCTTTGTCGGGAGATGCCCTTAAAGCCCCTCTCCATCAATTCGATTCATGTACCAGCAGCCTGATTAATAGAACGTCCCACCGCATGAACGATCGATCCGCAGGCAACGAACGCTCCAGCCTCAATCAGCAAGATTCGATCCCCAGGAGATTCATCAGAAAAATTGATGAGTCATGAAGCGCACTAATTGGCATACGGGTGTCACAAAAACCCCACACCAAAAAGTTACGAAATGCAAACATGTCCCTAAAATCCGCGACCTGTCGTCAATGACATTTATTTGTGGGCGAAAAACCATTTCGCCTCATCTTGGTGCCTTCCTGGTCGGATGCACCCAGACGTGGCGCGATGCGGCCCTTCTGACTCACCCCTGCCCCACCTGAACACAGGACTTGCAATGAAAAAGACATTTCTGATGACCGCCCTGGCCCTGAGCCTGGGCTCTGCCTACGCCCAATCGAGCGTCACCCTGTACGGCGTGATCGACACCGCCTACCAACACCAGACCAACGCGACCGCCACCGGCGGAAGCCTGAACGCTGTGACTTCGGGTTCGATCAGCGGTAGCCGTTACGGCTTCAAGGGCAAGGAAGACCTGGGCGGCGGTCTGTACTCGCTGTTCACCCTGGAAGCCGGCTTCAACCCCAATGACGGCAGCCGTGGCCAAGGCGGACTGGCTTTCGGTCGTCAGGCCTTCGTGGGCCTGGGTGGTGACTTTGGCCAACTGACCGTGGGCCGCCAGTACACCCCGCTGTTCGAGCACTACGGCAACTTTGACCCGCTGTGGGGCATCTCCAACGTCAACGAATCGGGCTTCTACCTGGCCTACGGCACGTTCCGCCAGAACAACGCCGTGCGTTACGCCAAGAACATCGCTGGCGTGAACTTCGCCGCCATGCACGGCTTTGGCAACGTGTCGGGCTCCACCTCGGCCGGCCAACTCAATGGTCTGCAAGCCAACTACACCGCCGGTCCCCTGCTGGTCGGCGCGGCTTACCAGAAGTTTGACGTGAACGCCTCGGCCAGCACCAACCTGGGCAGCACTTCCAACGCCATGATCGGCGCCAACTACGGCTTCGGCCCGGCCCGCGTGTTCTTCAACTACATGGACACCAAGCTGAGCACCGGCGCCAAGAGCGACATCGCCACCCTGGGCGTGAACTACGAAGTGACCCCGCTGGTGGGCCTGATCGGTGCTTACTACAACGACAAGACCAAGTCGACCACCAATGTGGACGGCAGCCGCAACACCCTGGCACTGGGCCTGACCTACACGCTGAGCAAGCGCACCATGGTCTACACCTATGTGGACCGCTCCAAGCAAAACAGCGGCTACTCGGCCACCGCGATCACCGCCGGCTCCGATCTGTTTGGCGCCGCCTCGACGCTGAGCACCCGCTCCAACCTGATGCTGGGCGTGCGTCACGCCTTCTGATCGGCCCCCTCGATCTGACCAGGGAGGGTCGCTGCCCGGCCCCTCTGGTCTCTGGTTTCTCCAAGTTGAAGCCCCTTGCTCACGCCAGGGGCTTTTTTCATGGCTTCACGCCGGCGCGCCTGACTGCAGCAGGGCCCACAGCCGGCTTGACGACAGCGGCATCTGCAGCCTCGGCGCCGTGCCGGCCCGGCCTGCCCGGGCCAGGGCATCGGCCACGGCATTGACCAGGGTGGGGGTGGCGCCAATGGTGCCCAGCTCGCCCACGCCCTTGACCCCCAGCGGGTTGTTCTTGCAAGGGGTGGACTCGTCCATCGTGGTGTGGAACTCGGGCGCCAGGTCGGCCCGCGGGGCCGCGTAATCCATCAGGCTGCCGGTGACCAGTTGCCCGGTTTCGCGGTCGTACAGCAGGTGCTCGCACAGGGCCTGCCCCAACCCTTGCACAGCACCACCGTCCAGTTGGCCGCGCACGATGAGGGGGTTGACCACCCGCCCCACATCATTGACCGAGGAATAGGCCACCACCTGCACATCGCCCGTCTGAGGGTCCAGCTCGACCTCGCAAACATGGCAGCCATTGGGCCAGGTGGGACCCGATACCGTGCTGGTCGAATCGATGTGGATGCGCTGCTCGCGCTGGGCCCGCGCCAGCGCAAACAGGTCGATCCCCAGATCGGTGCCTTTCACACTGAAGCGCCCGCCTTCATAGGCGATGTCCTCGGCGGCCACCTCCAGCTCGGCCGCCGCCAGGGTCTTGGCGTGCTCGATGGTGCGTTCGGCCCCCACCCGCACGGCCGAGCCGCCGGTGAACAAGGAGCGTGAGCCCGCACTGCCGAAGCCGTCGCCGCGGTCGGTGTCACCCAGCACCACGCGCACCTGCGCGATCGGCACCCCGAACACATCCACCACCAGTTGGGCCAGCGTGGTTGCAATGCCCTGGCCCATGGCGTTGACGGCGGAGAACACTTCGATGGTCTCATCCGGCAGCACGGTGACGGTGACGCGTTCCTCGAACACATTGCCACCGGTCCACTCCAGGAAGGTGGCAATGCCTTGGCCACGCAGCAACCCCTTCTGGCGCGAGGCCGCAGCCCGGGCCTCAAAGCCGGTCCAGTCGGCCTGCACCAGGGCCTGGTCCATCACCTTCTCAAAACAGCCGGTGTCATAGGTCTGCCCCATGGGGTTCTTGTAGGGCATTTGCTCGGGCTGGATGAAGTTGCGGCGGCGCAAGGCCACGCGGTCGATGCCAGTCTGCCGGGCTGCCTCATCCATCAGGCGTTCCATCGTGAAAATGGCCTCGGGCCGCCCGGCGCCGCGGTAGGCCCCGGTGGGTGCGGTGTTGGTCAGCACCGCCTTGAAGTGGAAGTCGATGGTCTGGATGTCATACACACTGGTCTGCACCCAGGGGCCGATCAGCAGCTGGATGGCCACCCCCGTGCCCGTGGCATACGCCCCCACATTGGCCAGTGAGCGCAAGCGCAAGCCGAGGATCTTGCCGTCGGCCGCCAGCGCCAGTTCGGCACGGGTCTGCAGGTCCCGGCCATGGCTGGACGACAGGAACTCTTCGCTGCGCTCGGCCACCCATTTCACGGGGCGCTGCAGGTGCTGGGCCGTCCAGGCCACCACCATGTCTTCGGGGTAGGCACCGGTCTTCATGCCGAAGCCGCCGCCCACATCGCCAACCACCACCCGCAGCCGCTCCCGCGGCAGACCCAGCACGGCGATCAAGGTGTCGCGCACACCCGAGGGCATCTGGGTGCTCATGCGCAGGGTCAGGCGCCCATCGGCCGGATCGGGGTAGGCCAACACGGTGCGCGGCTCCAGCGTGAGGGCCGCCAGGCGCTGGTTGACCACCTCCAGCGCCACCACATGGGTGGCCTGGGCAAATGCCGCGGCACAGGCCACCGCGTTGCCGTGCTGCATCTCGGCGGCCACGTTGTCGGGGGCCTCAGGGCACAACGCGGGGGCGCCAGGGTGGGTGGCGTCGTCAAGGTTCACCACCATGGGCAACTCTTCGTACTCGACAAACACCGCCTCGGCCGCATCACGCGCCTGCTGTGGCGTGTCGGCCACCACCGCCACCACGGCTTCGCCCACATAGCGCACCCGCTCCTGGGCCAGCGGGTGGCGTGAAGGCGAGGCCGCCACACCATCGGCCCGCTTGAAGCCGGCATTGCCGGGCATGGGTTTGACGCCGGCCTGCGCCAGATCGGCCCCGGTGTAAACGCCCAGCACCCCGGGCAGGCCCAGGGCCGCCGAGCGGTCGATGCTCACGATGCGTGCATGCGGGTAAGGCGAGCGCTGAAACGCCAGATGGGCCTGTCCAGGCAGGCTGAAGTCATCGG
Source organism: Curvibacter sp. GW821-FHT01G03 (assembly GCF_059422285.1). Lineage (NCBI taxonomy): Bacteria > Pseudomonadati > Pseudomonadota > Betaproteobacteria > Burkholderiales > Comamonadaceae > Curvibacter > Curvibacter sp. GW821-FHT01G03. The sequence continues at coordinate 51,236 of NZ_JBWKWP010000028.1, read as the reverse complement.
CATAACGGCCTGCCCCTTTGAGCAGACCTTCGTCTTCGAGGCGCAGCACAGCCTGGCCGCTGCCAAATCGGGCAAAGGAAGATGGGGTGTTCACGGATTTGTCTCGCTGGTTGGAGCTTTGGAAACGGAAAACGGGAAACAGGGAACGGGCTGGGTACCGCCAAACACTCTAGCCAATTCCCGCCTCGGCTGCTGTCGCCGAACTCACGTTGCCCGGACCCGCCTGTCTTGTGGGCACCGATCTGGCGCCCAAAGCCCCCTGAAACCGGGAATGTTTCATGCTTGATGCTGCACCGCAGCAATACCCCTGTGACCCGCCGTCACGTGGGGTCTTCTGGCCTCTTTCCCAACCCTCGACAGGAGCCCTTCATGCTGGACCGAAGCTCAACCTTGTTTTCCCACGTCAAGCCTGGCGACAACGATTACGTCAGTGGCGGATTGCGCGACTTCTTCCTGTACCGAGACCTGGGCGTGGCCGCCGCCACGCACGGCAAGGTGATCGCCCACTTGGTGAAAGCCAACATGGCCCCTGAAGCGGGCACCGGGTGGCACCGGCATGAGGCCGATTTTCAGATCGTGATCATGCTCAAGGGCTGGGCACGCTTCATGTACGAAGACCAGGAAACCCTGGTGCAGGCCGGCGACTGCGTGCACCAACGCCCGGGCATCCGGCACTACCTGTTCGACTACTCGCCCGACATGGAATACCTTGAGATCGTCTCACCGGCCGACTTCAAGACCGTGGACGTGCCCGCGGTGTGCCCCATTCCGGCGCCCACGCCCTGGGTCTGACACAGGCCATGCACCCGCATGGGGCGGGTGCACCACCGAGAACGTGTTGACGTTCTCAGAACTCAGCGTCGAGTTCGTCGATTTCATCGGGCTCCAAGGCCGCGGCGGCCACCCACTCCTTCATGGCGGGCAGGGCCATGATGGTCTTGCAATACGCGGCACACACCGGATCCAGCGCCACATCGTAGGTCTGGAAGCGGGTCACCACCGGCGCAAACATCGCATCGGCGATGCAGGGCTGGGCGCCGAACAAATAGGGGCCGCCGTAGCGCTGCAGGCACTCGGTCCAGATGGTGGTGATGCGATCGATGTCGGTCTGTGCACGCGACCACAGCTTGAACCCCGGGAAATGCGCCTTGATGTTCATGGGCAGGGACGAGCGCAGGGCGCTGAAGCCCGAGTGCATCTCACCGCAGATGGCTCGGCAATGGGCCCGGGCAGCACGATCCGCCGGCAACAGGCCGGCATCAGGCCGGATCTCGTTGAGGTACTCGCCAATGGCCAGGGTGTCCCAGACATGCAGTCCGTCATGGTCGAGGGCGGGCACCCGCATCGAGGCCGACAACAGCAGCATCTCGGCCTTCATGTCAGGGTCATCGGGAGAAATCACCTTTTCGCTGAACGGCAAGCCCGCCAGCTTCGCCATCAGCCAGCCACGCAAGGCCCAGGCACCGTAGTTCTTGCTGCTGATCGTCAAAACCGCTTTGGCCATGGCTTGCTCCTGTAGGTGCAGCGGCTGTGCAAGCCCCGTGCCATGCCGCCAGCGCCAGGCCTTGGCCCGCAACTTGCCTTCGCCCCGGCAACACCCACCGAAAGATTGCCATGCTGTATCAGGCCTACCAACTCCAGTCTGACCTGATGTCCCCGCTGCGCCTGATGGCGCAGGCCATGGGCTCGGCGTTCATGGTGCCCGGCACCGAACGCACGGTGCTGCGCCAGATGGCCGCGGCTGGCGAGGTGTTCTCGCGCCTGCGGCTCACGCACAGTCGGCCGGCCTATGGCATCGATGCGGTGCAGATCGGTGAGCAGCGCGTGGCCATCACCGAACGGGTGGCGCACACCCTGCCCTTCGGCACCCTGCTGCACTTTGCCAAAGACCCGGCCGCCGGCCTGCCCACCCAACCGCCCGTGCTGCTGGCCGCCCCCCTGTCGGGCCACTTTGCCACCCTGCTGCGCGAAACCGTGCGCACCCTGCTGCAGGACCACGATGTCTACATCACCGACTGGCACAACGCCCGCGACGTGGCCCTGCGCGAAGGCGCCTTCGGGCTGGACGACTACATCCGCTACATGATGCTGTTCCTGCAGCACATCGGCCCTGGCACCCACCTGGTGGCCGTGTGCCAGCCCTGCGTGGCGGCCCTGGCCGCCACCGCCCTGCTGGCCGAAGACGATGACCCGGCCCAGCCGCGCAGCCTGACCCTGATGGCCGGCCCGGTGGACTGCCGGGTCAACCCCACCGAGGTGAACCGACTGGCCACCAGCAAACCCATCGAATGGTTTGAAAAGAACCTGATCAGCCATGTGCCCCTGCCGCACCGGGGGTTCATGCGCCGCGTGTACCCAGGCTTTGTGCAGCTCAGCGCCTTCATGAGCATGAACCTGGAACGCCATCAACAATCGTTCGAACACCTCTACCAGCACCTCCTGGAGGGCCGCCTCGACGAGGCCGAGACCATCAAGACCTTCTACGAGGAGTACCTGGCGGTGAACGACCTGCCCGCCGAGTTCTACCTGGAAACGGTGGAGAAAGTGTTCCAGACCTACGATCTGGCCGTGGGCCAGCTCCACTACCAGGGCCGCCGCGTCAACCCGGCCGCCATCCGGCGCACGGCACTGCTCACCGTCGAAGGCGAGCGCGACGACATCTGCGCCATCGGCCAGACCGTGGCCGCACAAGACCTGTGCAAAAGCGTGCGCCCCTACCTGAAGAACCACCACGTGCAGACCGGCGTGGGCCACTATGGCGTGTTCAGCGGCCGCAAGTGGAACCAGCAGATCTACCCGCGGGTGCGTGACAGCATCCACGCCAGCCTGGGTTGAGGCGCAGTGCCCAGGTGCTTGCGTTGAACTGGCGCTTGAAGTTCTGTCACCACTGCGTCCTCCACACAAGATTTGCACGTCAACCTCAGACCTTGTGAAGCCCTCAAGGTTGAGAGCTCATGTGCTCAGCCGGCCACCTGCCGCGCCACCCGCGCCACCTGGGCGGCGTCCACGCCAAAGAAAGCGCGCAAGGCGGCGCGCGTGTCGCTGCGGCCGAAGCCGTCGGTGCCCAAGGTGACATAGCGGCGCCCGGCCGGCATCCAGGCGCGCACGCTTTCGGGCACGGCGCGCACATAGTCGGTGGCCGCAATGACCGGGCCTTCGGTGTCGGCCAGCAAGTCCGTCAGCCAAGGGGTTCCTGGGTCAGGCTCACCCGCCAGGGCCCGGGCCTCGCAGGCCTGGCCATCGCGGGCCAGTTCGCTCCAGCTGGTGACACTGATCACGTCCACGGTGAACCCCTCGGCGGCCAGTTGTTGGGCCGCCTTGACCACCTCGGTGAGGATGGCGCCCGAGCCGAGCAGGGTCACCTTGTGGGTGGCCGCGCCGGGGATGCGCTGCAGCCGGTAGGCGCCGCGCAACACGCCTGCAGACGCGCCTTCGGGCAGGTCGCGCTGGGCGTAGTTCTCGTTCATCAGGGTGAGGTAATAAAAAACGTCTTGCTGCTCGACCAGCATCTCGCGCATGCCCTGGTCGATGATCACGGCCAGTTCGCCCGCGTAGGCCGGGTCGTAAGCCTTGCAGTTGGGGATGGTGGCCGCCACCAGGTGACTGCTGCCGTCCTGGTGCTGCAGGCCCTCGCCGCCCAGCGTGGTGCGGCCCGAGGTGGCACCCAGCAGAAAGCCGCGGGCGCGCTGATCGGCCGCGGCCCAGATGGCGTCGCCCACCCGCTGAAAGCCGAACATCGAGTAATAGATGTAGAAGGGCAGCATGGCCAGCCCGTGCACGCTGTAGCTGGTGGCGGCAGCGGTCCAGCTGGCGATGGCCCCGGCCTCGCTGATGCCCTCTTCGAGGATCTGGCCGTCCAGCGCCTCACGGTAGCTCAGCACCGAGCCGATGTCTTCGGGCGCATAGCGCTGGCCCACGCTGCTGTAGATGCCCACCTGCTTGAACAGATTGGCCATGCCGAAGGTGCGCGCCTCGTCCGCCACGATGGGCACGATGCGCGGGCCCAGTTGCGGGTCTTTCAGCAGGTTGCCCAGCATGCGCACAAAGGCCATGGTGGTGCTCATCTCCTTGCCATCAGGCTGCAGGGCGAACTGGCCGTAGCGGCTCAGTTCGGGCACCGGCACCACCTCGCAGGCGGCCTCGCGGCGCGGCAGAAAGCCCCCCAGCGCGGCGCGGCGCTGATGCAGGTAGCGCATCTCATCGCTGTCGGGCGCGGGTTTGTAAAAGGTCAGCGACTTGGCCTGCTCATCGCTGAGCGGCAATTGAAAGCGGTTGCGGTACTCGATCAGGTCGTCTTCGTCGAGCTTCTTCTGGCTGTGCGTGGTCATCTTGCCCTGACCGGCCGTGCCCATGCCATAGCCCTTCTTGGTGTGGGCCAGGATCACCGTGGGCTGGCCACGGTGCGCAGCCGCCGCGGCATAGGCGGCGTGGATCTTGACCAGATCGTGCCCGCCGCGCTTGAGGCGGTCGATCTGCTCGTCGGTCAGCCCCATGGCCAGCGCGGCCAGCTCAGGGTTCTGGCCGAAGAAATTGTCGCGGTTGAAACGCCCATCCTTGGCCGCAAAGGTCTGCATCTGGCCATCCACCGTGGCCGACAGGGCGCGGGCTAGGGCGCCGGTGATGTCGCGAGCAAACAGGCCGTCCCAGTCGCTGCCCCACACCAGCTTGACCACGTTCCAGCCGGCGCCGGCAAACAGGCGCTCCAGCTCGTCGATGATGCGGCCATTGCCGCGCACCGGGCCATCCAGGCGCTGCAGATTGCAGTTGACCACCCAGACCAGGTTGTCCAGCCCCTCGCGGGCGGCCAGGGTCAGGGCACTCATGCTTTCGGGCTCGTCCATCTCGCCGTCGCCGAACACGCCCCAGACCTTGCGCGCGCTGCAATCGAGCAACTGGCGGTGCGACAGGTAGCGCATGAAGCGCGCGTGGTAGATCGAGCTGATCGGCCCCAGGCCCATCGAGCCGGTGGGGAACTGCCAGAACTCGGGCATCAGCCACGGGTGGGGGTAGCTGCTCAGCCCTTGGGCACCTGCCGCCGGGGCCGAAATTTCCTGCCGGTAGTGCATCAGGTCGGCTTGCTGCAGGCGCCCTTCGAGGAAGGCGCGCGCATACACCCCCGGGGCGCTGTGCGGCTGGAAGAACACCAGGTCCCCGCGATGCTGGCCCGGGCCCAGGCCCTGGCGGGCATGGAAGAAGTGGTTGAAGCCCACCTCGAACAGATCGGCCGCACTGGCATAGCTGGCGATGTGGCCGCCCAGCTCGGCCGAGCCACCGGTTTCCACCTGATTGGCCCGCACCACCATGGCCAGCGCGTTCCAGCGCATCAGCGACGCCAGCCGCTCTTCGATCGCCAGATCGCCCGGAAACGCGGGTTGCTGCCCCACCGGCACCGTGTTCACATAGGCTGTGTTCAAGCCGGGGCGCCATCCCGTCTGATGCGCCCGGGCCAGGCGGGCCAGTTCGTCCAGCACGAAACGGGCTCGCTCCGGCCCCTGGGTCTGCACCAGGGATTCGAAGGCCTCACGCCATTCGGCGGTCTCGGTCGGGTCAGCATCGGGGATGCCATCGATGAGCTGCAGGAAGCGGGGATCGGCAGGTGCGTTCATGGTTCAGTACTTTAGGGAAATCACCACAGAATGAGTCGCCAAAACAAGCCTCAAAAACAAGCAATCTCAGCACAATATGCGGCTTATTTAATAAATTCGCGCATATGAAGCTGGACACACTGGACCTTCGCATCCTGGCCGAACTGCAGGCCGATGGCGCGCTGTCGAACGTCGAATTGGCCCGTCGCGTGCACCTGTCACCGTCGCCCTGCCTGGCCCGCGTGAAGGCGATGGAGCAGGCAGGCGTCATCTCGCGCTACGTGGCGCTGGCCAGTGCGGCGGCGCTGGGCCTGGGCCTCAATGTGTTCATCTCGATCAGTCTGCGCACCCAAAGCAAGGCCGCCCTGGCCGACTTCGAGCAGCGCATCTGCGAGCACGACGAGGTCATGGAGTGCTACCTCATGACGGGCGACAGCGACTACCTGATCCGCGTGGCCGTGACCGACATCGCCGCCCTGGAGCGCTTCATTCTCGAACAGCTCACGCCCATTCCCGGGGTGGAAAAGATCCGCTCCAGCTTTGCCCTCAAGCAGGTGCGTTACAAAACTGCGCTTCCATTGCCCTCCATGGGTCGCTGATCCGTCGATACGAGACAAATGACCTTGACACACCCCTCAAATTCATCTTGTAACAATTTTTTGATTCACCCAGAATGGGGCTGTCCAAACCGGTTTCGTCGGATCCGTTCCAGGAAGGCCGCCAATCATGCAGGGCAGGGGAGTTCAAAAAAATCATCGTCCAGGCGACAGGCTGCGGGCTGGGCTGCGGCATGCGTTGCTGGCCTGGGGGCTGATGGCCCTCGGCCAATTGGGCTGGGCCGGCGAGGCCTTGCGCCTGCGCTTTGCGCCTGAGAAGGATTACGGTCCGTTCATCTACCTGACCGACGAGGGGCAGGTGGAAGGCCTGTCGGCCGACTTTCTGAACGCCATGGCCACCCAGGGCGAACTTCGGATCGACACCCTGCCGGCCCAACCCCTGGCCTCCATCCTGGAGGCCGCGCGGCAGGGGCAGGTTGACCTGATCTCCTCACTGCGCCCCACCCCGGAACGGGCCGAATTTCTCGGCTTCACCCGCCCCTATGTCACGGTGCCTGCCGTGCTGGTCACCCTGCCCAGCCGCGACCCCCAGTCGCTGGGGGACTTCCGTGGCCGGCCGGTGGCCGTGGGCCGGGGCTACGCGGTGGAATCCTTTGTTCGAGAGAAGTACCCCGAGGTCCAATGGATGCCGGTGGATGACGACAGCGAGGGGCTGCGCCTGCTGCGCGCGGGTCAGGTGGGAGCGGTGGTGGCCGATGTGGCCAGCGTGCACTTTGCAGCCGACCGCCTGGGCCTGCGGGCCGTGCAGGTGAATGCGGCCATCGGCTTCGAATACCCCTTGAGTTTTGCCTTTCCCAAATCCCGCCCAGACATCGGGCGGGTACTGGAGGAGAGCTTGCTGCGCCTGCCGGAAACCCGGCGCCAGACGCTGCGCCAGCGCTGGCTGGACGGGCGCCAACAGAGCAGTGACGATCCGCGCGCGGTTTGGCTGCGGCGTATCGGCTTGGGCCTGGCCGGGGTGGCCGTGCTGGGCCTGGCGGTGACCCTGGTGCGCAGGAGCCCGGATGACGACGCCCTCTGAGCCCGACGCCTACGCCTCCAGCGAACTGGAATCAGACCCCTCCGGCCCGCCTGTGCAACGCCACAGCGTGTGGGGTGCGGCCCTGTTCGGTGCCGTGCTGTATGCGCTGCTGGCCGGGATGAGCATCGCTTTGTCGCGCCTGCCGGGCAGTGTGGCCACCCTGTGGTTCGCCAACATGCCCGGTGCCTTGCTGGTGGCGCGCCGGCCCGCGCGCGACGCCTGGGTGCTGCTGCCCGCCCTGACCCTGGGCAACCTGGGCGCGAATCTGCTGCTGGTCGAAGACTGGCACGCGGCCGTGGCCTTTGTGCTGCCCAACCTGATCGAGGTGACCCTGGCAGCCCAGGCACTGCGGCGGGTGAAGGGGGACATCGATCTGCTGAGCAGCCCGGCCCGACTGCTGTTGATCGTGCTGAATGCCGGGCTGGTGCCCGCGCTGATTGGCGCCACGCTGGGGGCAGCCATGCTGGCGGGCAGCACCGCAGCCAGCTTCGGCTTCCTGTGGCCGCGCTGGCTGGAGGGCAGCCTGATCGGCGCCATCTCCATGCTTCCGCTGGTGCTGTTCGTTCTGATGCACGGTGCGCGTGTCCTGTTACACCAACTGCGCAGCCTCGAAAACGGCTCGCTGCTGCTGCTGAGTGCGGCCGTGGCCCTGGTGGTGCCCGTGAGCGTGCCCTTTCCCTTTGTCTACGTCACCCTGCCGCTGGCCCTGGCCGCCCTGCGTGGCGGCTTTGCCGTGACGGCCAGCGCCAGCCTGCTGGTGTCGATCCTGACCGGGGCCCAGATCGGCCTGGGGCTGCTGATCCCACCGCCCACCACGCTGCATTGGGAGCATGTGCTGTTTTACCTGCCCATCCTGGCCGTGGTGGTGCCCCCCACCCTGCTGGCCAGTGCCATGGAGGGCTACCGCCGCAGCCTGCGCGAACTGCGCACCAGCGAGCGCCGGCTGCGCACCCTGTACAGCCACACCCCCGCGCTGATGATGTCGTTTTTGCCCGACGGCCGCCTGCTGAGCGTGAGTGATCTGTGGCTGAACAAGCTCGGGCGTTCGGGCCCCGAGGTGCTGGGCCAGCCCTTCACCGACTTCATGCCGGCCGAGTCGGCCCAGTACATCCAGGCCCATGTGCTGCCTGAGCTGCTGCAGCGTGGCCAGTGCCGCGATGTCGCCTGCCGCTGGGTGACCGGCCGGGGCGAGTTGATCGAGTCGCGCTTGTCCGCCGTGTGGGAACGCAACGCCCGTGGCCAGCCGACGCGGGCCTTGGCTGTGATCGAGGATGTGACGGAGAACCAACGCCTGGCCCATTTCGCGGCCCAGCGCGAGTTCATCGAAGTGACCCTGCACTCCATCGGCGATGGGGTGGTGGCCTGTGATGCCGAGGGCCGGATCCAGTACCTCAACCCCGTGGCCGAGGCCTTGCTGGGCGTGCAGCGCCAGAGTGCACAAGGCCATGCCTTTGACCAGACCCTGGTCCTGCTCGACCCCGAAACCCGCTTGCGCATCGATAACCCGGTGCTGCGCTGCCTGCGCACCGGACGCGGCTCCGGCCTGCCCCGCGAAGCCTTGATGCGGGGCCTGTCGGGGCAGCAACACCCGATCCAGCACGCGGTGTCACCCATCTTCGATCCGCTCGGCCAGTTGCGTGGCGCGGTGATGGTGTTCCAGGACGTGCGCGAGGCCCGCGCCCTGGAGCAGCGCATGGCCCACCTGGCCCACCACGACGCCCTGACCGACCTGCCCAACCGCGTGCTGTTGCAAGACCGCATCCAGCAGGCCTGCGAGCGCAGCCGTCGTGAAGGCGGTGGCTTTGGCGTGATGTTTCTCGACCTGGACCACTTCAAGCATGTCAATGACTCACTGGGCCATGCCGCTGGCGATGAGCTGCTGCGCGAAATGGCGCGCCGGCTCAAGGCCACGCTGCGCACCTGCGACACCATCTGCCGACTGGGGGGCGACGAATTCGTCATGCTGGTGGGGGATATCCAGAGCCCCCAGGACCTGGGGGCGGTGGCCGAGAAGGTGCTGTCCGAGGTGGCGCGCCCCTGCCTGATCGCTGGCCGGGACATGAACATGTCGGTCAGCCTGGGCCTGGCCCTGTTCCCGGCCGACGGCGAAAACGTGGAGCTGCTCATGAAGCACGCCGACACCGCCATGTACCGGGCCAAGCGCGAGGGCCGCAATCGTTACCACTTCTTCTCGCGCGCGCTGGACGAGGCCGCCACCGTGCGCCTGCAACTGGAGCAGGACATCCGTCGGGGCATTGCCACGCGCGAATTCATCGTGCATTACCAGCCTCTGGTGCGGGCCCGCGATGGCGCCGTGATCGGGGCCGAAGCCCTGGTGCGCTGGCAGCGCGGGCCTGACACGTGCTGGGGCCCGGGGCAGTTCATCGCGGTGGCCGAAGAAAGCGGCCTGATCGTGGCCCTGGGCGAACAGGTGCTGGAGCAGGCCTGTGCCCAATTGCGCCAATGGCAGGACCAGGGGCTGCCGGTGCAGCGGCTGTGCGTGAACGTGTCACCGCTGCAATTCGCCGCCCCCGGCTTTGTCGAACAGGTGCTCGCCCAGGCCGAGCGCCAGCACATCAACCCAGCCCTGCTGGAGCTGGAGATCACCGAGGCCTCGTTGATGAGCCACCCCGAGCAGACCCGCGAAGCCCTGCGCCGACTGAAGGCGGCCGGCATCCAGGTCGCGCTGGATGACTTCGGCACCGGCTACTCCAGCCTCAGCTACTTGCGCCAGTTCCCGGTGGACACGCTCAAGGTCGACCGCTCCTTTGTGGCCGAGGTGCATCAGGATGCCGGCAACCAGCAACTGGTGGCAGCCATCGTGGCCATGGCCGCCACCCTGAAGCTGCATGTGGTGGCCGAGGGCGTGGAGACCCAGGCCCAGGCCGGCCTGCTGGCCGACATGGGCTGCGACACGCTGCAGGGCTTTTTGTTCGCCCGCCCCATGCCCGCCACCGCCATGGCGGTCTGGCTGGGTCGACGCTGGCCCACCGAAACGCCGGGCGCCCCCCCGGGATCAGACCCAGCCCTGCAGCACGACCTTGCCACGGGCACGCCCTGATTCGACGTGGGCATGGGCTCGGCGCAGGTTGGCCGCATGGATGGGCCCCATGTGCTCGCCCTCGGTGCTGCGCAACTGGCCAGCGTCCACCAGCTCGGCCACGCGGCTCAGCAGGCGGTGCTGCTCGATCTGGTCAGGCGTGGCAAAGCGGCTGCGCGCAAACATCATCTCCCAGTGCAGGCTCAGGCTCTTGGGCTTGAGAGCCATCACATCCAATTCTCCGGGGGCCAGGTCATCAATCAGGCCCAGCCGCCCCTGAGGCGCCAGCAACTCGACCAGTTGCGGGAAGTAGTCGCCGGTGTGGGTCAGCGAGGCCACCAGCGCCACCTCGGCATGGCCCAGGCCCTGCAGCTGCGGCAACAAGGGTTGGCCGTGGTCGATCACCGCATGGGCCCCCAAGGCCTCGCACCATTGGCGCGTCTCGGGGCGCGATGCCGTGGCTACCACGGTCAGCGCCGTGAGCCGCCGGGCCAGTTGCAGCAAGATGGAACCGACGCCACCACCGGCCCCCAGCACCAGCAAAGTCTGGCCGGCGCCCCCCTGCCCGTCGGCCTGCAAAGGCACCCCCAGTCGATCGAACAACAGCTCCCAGGCGGTGATGGCCGTCAGCGGCAAGGCAGCGGCCTGTGCGTCGTTCAGGCTGTTGGGCGCCCGCGCGACGATGCGCTCATCCACCACCTGCCGCTCGGCATTGCTGCCGGGGCGGGTGATGCTGCCGGCGTACCAGACCCGGTCACCAGGCTGGAACAGCGTGACGGCCGGGCCCACGGCCAACACCGTGCCCACCGCGTCCCAGCCCAACACCTCGGCCTGGCCCGGGGCCGGAGCGCGGCTGCGCCGCACCTTGGTATCCACCGGGTTGACCGACACCGCCGACACGGCCACCAGCAGGTCGTGCGGCGCCAGGTCCTGCGCCTGCGGCGCGGGCAGTTGCAAATCGAGCAGCGACTCGGGGTGTTCGATGGGCAAGGCCTGGTGGTAACCCACCGCTTTCATAAGGGGAGAAGTGGTCATGGCAATCGTCCTTCTGACAAGAATGTGTGATGAAGACGAGAATCTAGGCCTGCCTGATCATTTGATAAACCACCCAAAAACAGCATCAGTTTCAAATGAAACTTGAAAACATCGACGAACTGCGCGTGGCCCTGGCCTGCGCCGACACGGGCAGTCTGACGCGCAGCGCACAACGCCTGCACATCACCCCGGCGGCGGCCAGTGCCGCCCTCAAAAAGCTGGAGTTCCGCCTGGGCGTGCGCCTGTTCGAGCGCAGCACGCGCAGCATGCGCATCACGCCGGGGGGCGAATTGTTCTGCCAGTACGCCCGGCGCGCCCTCGACCTGCTCGACGAGGGCCAAGCGCAATTGCACGACGATGGGGCCCAGCTCGTAGGCACCATCCGCCTGGCCGCCTCCAGCGACCTGACGCGGCGCGTGCTGCTCGACTGGCTGGACGACTTTCTGGAAGAGCACCCGGCGGTCGAACTGCAGCTGGCCGTCAGCGACACCCTGACCGACGTGGTGCGCGATCAGGTGGATCTGGCCCTGCGCTATGGCGAGCTGGACGACTCGCGCCTGGTGGCCCGGCGCCTGCTGACCACGCGGCGGGTGGTGTGCGCGGCCCCCGCCTACCTGGCCCGCCATGGTGCCCCCCAGCACCCCAGCGAGCTGGCCCGGCACGAGTGCCTGAGCTTCGTGATCCGAGGTCGGCGGGTGCTGCAGTGGCCGTTTGAACGCAACGACGGGCAAGAAACGCTGAGCGTGCGCGTGCACGGTCGGCGCAGCGCAGATGACGCCGAGATTGCCCACCGCTGGGCCCTGGCGGGCCACGGCATCCTGTGCAAGAGCGAAATCGACGTGCACGCCCACCTGGCCAGCGGCGCCCTGGTGCGCCTGCTGCCGGACTGGCAGGGCATCACCATGCCCCTGCACGCGGTGCTGCCCAGCAACCGCTTCGTGCCGGCCCGGGTGCGGGCCTTGGTCGACACCCTGGCCCGGCGCTTCGAAGCCTCCGGCATGGGATTGCCTACCCCCTTGACGCACGCGGGCGGGCCCGCTTCGCTACCATCGAGCCCATGACCCAAGACCTGTTCCGCCAAGATGCCCGGCTGCGTGAGTGCAGCGCCCATGTGACCGCCCTGACCGAAGCCGGCGTGGTGCTGGACCGCAGCGTGTTCTACCCGCTGGGCGGAGGCCAGGCCGGTGACACCGGGCAACTGCTGTTGGCCGATGGCAGCGTGCTTCAGATCATCGACACCCGCAAGGGCAAGGACGAACAGGGCCAGCCCACCGCCGACATCGTGCACGTGCCGGCCCCCGGGCAAGAGGCCCTGCTGGCCCGGCTGCAGCCGGGCAGCGAGCTCACGGCGCGCATCGACTGGGAGCGCCGCCACCGGCTGATGCGCTTTCACACCGCCACCCACCTGCTGTGCCACTTGGTGGCGCAACCAGTGAACGGCTGCTCCATCACGCCCGACTACGCCCGGCTCGACTTCCACATGACCGAGCCCCTGGACAAGGAGGCCCTGAGCGCTGGCCTGGCGCGCCTGGTGGCCGCGGCGCTGCCGGTGACGGTGGGGGCCATCAGCGATGCCGAACTGGATGCCAACCCCGACCTGGTCAAAAGCATGTCGGTGCAACCCCCGCGGGGCAGCGGCCAGGTGCGCACCATCGGCATTGCGGCCCTGCCCGGCAGCACCGCCCTGGTGGATCTGCAGCCCTGTGGCGGCACCCATGTGGCCAACACGGCCGAGATCGGTGCCATGGTGGTGACCAAGATCGAGAAGAAAAGCGCCAACTCGCGCCGCGTGGTGCTGGGGTTTGCGGCGTGACGCAGCAGCCCCCGGTCGGCGGAACTTCGGCCGCCCCATCCGCTCCCAGAGCGGCCATGTCCTTTTTCTCGCCCCTGCTCCGCCCCTGGCGGCTGGCTGCCGCCCTGCTGGGCGCGGCCAGCCTGCTGCCCGCCACCGCCCCGGCCCAGATTGAATTGCGCACAGGTGCCGGGGCCGGCCGGCCGGCCTTGTCCAGCCCGGCTGCCCCCCCCAGCAGTGTCAGCACCCCGCGCGTGCGGGCCGAGTTGCTGGCGCTGGCGCCCCAGGGCGTGGGCCCGGGCCAGCCGCTGTGGCTGGGCCTGCAGATCACCCACCAGCCCGAGTGGCACACCTACTGGAAGAACCCGGGGGACTCCGGCCTGCCCACCCAATTGAGCTGGCAGTTGCCCGCCGGCCTGAGTGCGGGCGAGATCGCCTGGCCTGTGCCGCACAAGATCCGCATCGGTGCCCTGGCCAACCTGGGCTACGAAGGCACGGTGTTGCTGCCGGTGCCGGTGACCGTGGCGCCGGGCTGGACGACGGCCTCGGGCACGCTGCCGATCCGCCTCAAGGCCAGCTGGCTGGTGTGCCGCCAGGAATGCATTCCCGAAGAAGCCGAGCTGGGCCTGGACCTGCCCGTGGGCAGCTCCACGGCCGCCAGCCTGCCCGCCTTTGAGGCCGCTCGGGCCGCCCAGCCTCAGGCCTTGGCGGGTGCCCCAACCAGCCACAGTGCGGCCCAGGTGTCGGCCGATGGCCTGAGCCTGCGCATTGCCGGCCTGCCTGCCGCCTGGCGCGGCCAGCCCCTGAACCTGTACCCCGAAACCCCGGAGCTGCTTGACATCGCCGCCCCCGCCGAATCGCACTGGGACGGCGACACCTGGACCACCCGCGTGCCCCTGTCGGCCCAGCGCAGCGGCCAGACCGCCCAGATCGCCGTGGTGCTGCAGCGCGAAGGCACGGCCCTGCCGGCCTGGCGCATCGAATTGCCCGTGCACGGCGATTGGCCGGCCACACCGGTGGCGGGCAAGGCCGAGGTCTCGCCCGCGCTGAGTGCCGCGCTGGCGGCCAACCAGGCCGCGGCCCAAGCGGCGCCGGTCACCACAAGCGGCTCAGGCTCGGCCTGGCTACCAGCCCTGCTGGGCGCCTTGCTGGGGGGGCTGATCCTGAACCTGATGCCCTGTGTGTTCCCGGTGCTGGCGATCAAGTTGCTGGGCTTTTCGCGCCACAGCGGCGAGCACGGGGCCCGCCACCTGCGCCTGCAAGGCCTGGCCTACACCGGCGGCGTGGTGTTGTCCTTTCTGGCCCTGGGCGCGCTGATGCTGGCCTTGCGCGCGGGCGGAGCGCAGCTGGGTTGGGGTTTTCAATTGCAGTCGCCCGGCGTGGTGGCCTTGCTGGCGGCCCTGTTCACCCTGGTCGGGCTCAACCTGGCCGGCGTGTTCGAATTTGGCGCCTGGCTGCCCAGCGGGCTGGCCAGTGTGCAGGCCCGCCACCCGGTCATCGATGCCGGCCTGTCGGGCGTGCTGGCGGTGGCCATCGCCTCGCCCTGCACCGCGCCCTTCATGGGCGCCTCGCTGGGTTTTGCCGTCGCCTTGCCGGCCACCCAAGCGCTGGCCATCTTCGCCGCCCTGGGCCTGGGCATGGCCCTGCCCTACCTGGCCGTGGCCCTGGTACCCGGTCTGAGCCACGGGCTGGCACGGCGCCTGCCCCGCCCCGGCCCCTGGATGGTGGTGTTCCGCCAGCTGATGGCCTTCCCCATGTTCGGCACCGTGGCCTGGCTGGTCTGGGTGCTGGGCCAGCAAAGCGGCATCGACGGCGCGGGTGCCCTGCTGGCCCTGCTGGTGGCCCTGAGCGCCACCGTCTGGGCGCTGACGTTGCGCCACCGCGCCCGGCTGGTGCTGGGTGCCGCCTTTGCCGCCTTGCTGCTGTGGCTGGGCTGGAGCCTGGGGCCCCAGGTGACCCACCTGGCTGAACCGACCCCCAGCAGCGCCCAGGCCGACGCGACCTGGGCCCCGTGGTCTGAAGCCCAGGTGCAGGCCCTGGTGGCCCAAGGCCGGCCGGTGTTCATCGACTTCACCGCGGCCTGGTGCGTGACCTGCCAGGTCAACAAGCGCAGCACCCTGTCCGACACGGCGCTGCTGGCCGACATGGCCCAGAACAAGGTGGCCCTGCTGCGAGCCGACTGGACGCGGCAGGACCCGGCCATCACCACCGCCTTGCGCGCCCTGGGCCGCAGCGGCGTGCCCGTCTACGTGGCCTACCGGCCGGGCCAGCCGCCCCAGGTGCTGTCCGAGTTGCTGAGCGTGCGCGACGTGCGCCAGGCCCTCAACCTGCCGGGCTCCTGAGCGCCCCGGCCCCTTCCCTTGAACGAACCACCATGCCCGCCTTTCCACTGTATGAACCCGAAGCCCCCTCGCAGGCCGAAGTCGAAGCCCTGCCCGGACGCACCCTGCTGCAGTTCGGCACCGACTGGTGCGGCCACTGCCGCGCCGCCCAGGGTCCGGTGACCGAAGCGCTGGCTGCCCACCCGGGGTTGCGCCACCTGCTGGTGGAAGACGGCCCCGGCCGTCCGCTGGGGCGTGTCTACGGCGTCAAGCTGTGGCCCACCCTGATCCTGCTGGTCGATGGCCAGGAAAAGGCCCGGCTGGTGCGCCCGACCGAAACCGCCGCGGTGCTGCAGTTGCTGGCTGCAAACTGAACTGGAGACAACACGCCCTGAACTGCGGGGCCAGCGGAGGCAGCACGCCATGCGCCCGCATCAAAATTGATCTACGGCAAGAAACCCGGGCCTCCTGCGTTGCAGCCAGAACGCACGGTGCTGCGACAATCCAGGGATGAGCACCTCTGCCGCCCCCCATCCCGCCGCCAGCCGCTTCGCGCCGCTGCAAAACGACACTTTTCTGCGCGCCTGCTGGCGCCAGGCGACCGACCACACGCCGCTGTGGCTGATGCGCCAGGCCGGCCGCTACCTGCCTGAATACTGCGCCACCCGGGCCCGGGCCGGCAGCTTCATGGGGCTGGCCACCAACACCGACTTCGCCACCGAGGTCACGCTGCAGCCTTTGGAGCGCTACGCGCTGGACGCGGCCATCCTGTTCTCCGACATCCTGACCGTGCCCGACGCCATGGGCCTGGGCCTGTCCTTTGCCCAAGGCGAGGGCCCGCGCTTTGCCACCCCGGTGCGCGACGAGGCCGCCGTGGCGGCCCTTCAGGTGCCCGACATGGACAAGCTGCGCTACGTGTTCGATGCCGTGACCAGCATCCGCCACGCCCTGAAGGGCCGGGTGCCGCTGATCGGCTTTTCTGGCAGCCCCTGGACGCTGGCCTGCTACATGGTCGAAGGCAAGGGCAGTGATGACTACCGCCTGGTCAAGACCATGCTGTACAGCCGTCCCGACCTGATGCACCGCATGCTGGAGGTGAACGCCGACGCCGTGGCCACCTACCTGAACACCCAGATCGAGGCGGGCGCCCAGGCGGTGATGATTTTTGACAGCTGGGGCGGTGTGCTGGCCGATGGCGCGTTTCAGCAGTTCAGCCTGGCCTACACGGCCCGCGTGTTGCAGCAACTCAAGCGTGAACATGAGGGCGTGGCCATTCCACGCATCGTCTTCACCAAGGGGGGAGGCCTGTGGCTGGACGCCATGGCGGCCCTGGACTGCGAGGTACTGGGCCTGGATTGGACCGTCAACCTGGGTCAGGCCCGCGCCCGCGTTGGCGGCGCTGTCGGCGGCCCGGGCAAGGCCTTGCAGGGCAACATCGACCCCAACGTGCTGTTTGCGCCACCCCAGCAGATTGCACAAGAGGTGGCCCGCGTGCTGGACAGCTTCGGCACCCCGCACCTGGACCCGCTGACCACCGGCCCCACCCACATCTTCAACCTGGGTCACGGCATCAGCCAATACACCCCGCCCGAGCACGTGAGCGCCTTGGTCGAGGCCGTGCACACCCACTCCAGGCGCCAGCGCGGGCTCTGAGGCCATCACAGGCCGTCGAAGGCCGCCAGAAGCCCTCACAGGCCGCCCTGCCCCCAAACGCCCGATGCGGGCGTTTTTTTTCGCCTTCTCACGCCACGCTGGAGCCCACATCGGCAGGCTCGTCAAGCCTCTTATGCACAAATCATCTGATGCACCGCAACCCTTGAGCACCCTGACGATCTCGCCACAACAAATTTGCAAGTCATTGATTCATATAGGTTTTGTGTTCTGCCAATTTTGCAGGCAACCTAAGCAAAGCCTTGTGGCACAAGGGTTTTGACGGTTCACGAGTGGGATATCAACAAAGTTATCCACAGGATCTGTGAATTTTTGTTAAATCGCTATCCCGACAAGGACTTACTCTATTTTTCTCAAGCGGTGCCTGAGAACGCGGTGCGATCGCCGTGCGAACACCCAGGCGGCGCCCTGCGTTTTCTGCCAGCGCAAGGCCATCAGCCTCAACCAGGAACCGAAAACGCGAAGACCGTCAAGCACTTATGCACAAAATTTCTGATGCATCGCAACACGGACAGTCCTGGACAGAATTTCTTATAAAAAGAATAAGACATTGATTTATATGGATTTTTTTCTCTGCCGATTTTGTGGGCAACGTAAGCAAACCCTTGTTTGGCAAGGGTTTGCAGCCCATGCGCGCTGGATATCAACAAAGTTATCCACAGCTTCTGTGAACACCTGAAAAACCCCTTTTGGCATCAAGCACTTAGCGCGGTTTTCTCGGGGCAGGATGAACTGAACGGCAGGCAATGACCGATAGTCGGAAAGTCACCGGGCCGCGTCCACACCGCCAACCCTTCTGCCATGGCCGCTTGGGGCATTGCACGATCCGGAACTTGTGCACAGCAGCAAGCCCCCAGCTTGTTTGGGCGGTGGGACATGCCTTCGCCGCCCCCGGCTTTTCCTGCATTGACAACCCATTGATTTTATTGAGGTTTTTAAATTGCCAAATAAACAGGCAAGTTGTTGAAAGCCTTGTGAGACAAGGCTTTGGCACGGCTGGCGACAGGCTATCCCCAAAGTTATCCACAGAAAACCGGCGCTGATGTGAAAAATTCAAACAAATCAAGCACTTGCGGAAAAGTGATGACGCCGGGGCGGGTGCGGACAAGTCTGTGGACAGTTGGCTTGGCCTTGGGGACAAGTCTCTTCGGCACGGCAGGGCGTTCGCTGAGCGAAGTTATGCACAAAACTGGGGCACGTCCTGGCCCATGGAAAGCCCCCCTCAGGAATGCCACCAAAAATCGGCTAAGTCCTTGTCCTTGTTCAAATTGTCTTCAGCCATGAGACCCCGGTCCAGCGGCTCAATGAGCGGCGCAGGCCACACCCAGCGGCCTTGCGCGGCCATCTGTCAACAAACTTATCCACAGATCGCTGCGGCCCCGGAAGCGATGACTCGGGTCTGCCCCCCGGCGCGCTGACGCACAATCCAGCCCCATGACCCACCGGATTGCCGTCGTGGTCCAGACGCCGGCCCACAGCGGCCTCTCGGGGCCCCTCACCTACCTGAGTCCGGAGCCCGTGGCTCCGGGGACCCTGGTGCGCGTGCCCCTGGGCAAGCGCGAAACCCTGGGCGTGGTCTGGCCCGTGGCCGAGGCCGAATTGGACAGCGCAGGCGTGGCCGAGCGTCAGATCGCAGGCGTGCTGGGAGGCGTGCCACCGCTGGGCCAGGCCTGGATGCGGCTGGTGAGTTTTTCGGCCCGGTACTACCAGCGCTCGCTCGGCGAAGTGGCGCTGGCGGCCCTGCCGCCCCAGTTGCGTGAACTGGGCCCCGAGCAGTTGGCGCGGCGGCTCAAGCGCCAGCCGCAGGCCGACGACAGTGCCGACAACCATGCCAGCGCGGCGGCGCTGCCCGAACTGACCGCAGAACAGCGGGTTGTGACCCAGGCCATTGAAGAGGGCAGCGGCCCTTTCTTGCTGTTTGGCGCCACCGGCAGCGGCAAGACCGAGGTGTACCTGCGCAGTGTGCAGGCCCTGCTGGAGCGCGACCCCACGGCTCAGGCCCTGGTGATGGTGCCCGAGATCAACCTGACCCCGCAACTGGAGGAGCGCTTCCAGGCCCGCTTTGCGCCATGCTGGGGCCCACAAGCGGTGGTCTCGATGCACAGCGGCATGACCAACCCGCAGCGCCTGAAAAGCTGGCTGGCGGCGCACGGGGGCGTGGCGCGCATCGTGCTGGGCACGCGCATGGCCATCTTCGCCTCGCTGCCGGGCCTGCGCCTGATCATCGTGGACGAAGAGCACGACCCCAGCTACAAGCAGCAGGAGGGGGCCCGTTACTCGGCACGTGACCTGGCGGTGTACCGAGCCCAACAGGAGGGCGCCAAGGTGCTGCTGGGATCGGCCACCCCCTCGCTGGAGAGCTGGCACCACAGCCGCCCTGCCGCGGAAGGCGGGCGCTACCAGCGCCTGCTGATGCCCACGCGCGTGGGCGCCGCGGCCGCTGCCGGCCTGCCCCGGGTGCGACGGGTGGACATGAACCGCCAACCCCGTGGCAGCGTGTTCTCGGCACCGCTGAGTGCCGCCTTGCGTGAGCGAGTGGCCCGTGGCGAGCAGGTGATGATCTTCCTGAACCGGCGCGGTTATTCGCCGGTGCTGCACTGCCGCGACTGCGGCTGGAAAAGCGAGTGCCCGCACTGCAGCGCATTCCGGGTCTTTCACAAGATCGATCGCACACTGCGCTGCCACCACTGCGGCTTCACCCAGCCCGTCCCCCGCGCCTGCCCCGAATGCGGCAATCTGGACATCTCGCCGCTGGGCCGGGGCACCGAACAACTCGAAGAGCAACTCGCTGAATTGTTCGAAGGCACGCTGCGGCCCGATGGCCAGCCGGTGCGCATCGCCCGCATCGACGCCGACAGCACCCGGGCCAAGGGCGCCCTGGAGTCGCAACTGGCCCAGGTGCACACCGGCGAAGTCGATGTGCTGGTGGGTACCCAGATGATTGCCAAGGGGCATGACTTCCGCCGCGTCACCCTGGTGGCGGCCATCAACCCCGACGGGGCCTTGTTCTCCAGCGACTTCCGGGCGCCCGAGCGCCTGTTTGCCCTGCTGATGCAGGCTGGCGGCCGGGCCGGCCGCGACGCCGCCTTCGTGAGTGCGCAAAACAGCGAAGGCGAGATGTGGGTGCAAACCTTCCACCCCGACCACCCGCTGTTCGAGGCCCTGAAACGGCACGACTACCCGGCCTTTGCCGCGCAACAGTTGCGCGAGCGTGAACAGGCGGGCATGCCGCCCTTCTCGTTCCAGGCCCTGGTGCGCGCCGAGGCCCGCAGCCAGGACGTGGCCCAGGCGTTTCTGAATGCGGCCAGTGCCGCAGGCGAGGCCCTGCCCGGGGCCGAGCAGGTGTTCCGCTTTCCGGCCGTGCCCATGACGGTGCAGCGCGTGGCCAACATCGAGCGTGCCCAGATGCTCATCGAGTCGGATTCGCGCGCCGCGCTGCAGCGCTTTCTGGCCGCCTGGCAAGGCGTGCTGCACGCCATCCGGGCCCAGCCCGAGCACAAAGGCCTGATCCGCTGGGCCATCGATGTCGACCCACTGATGATCTGAACCTCCTGCGCCCGAAGCTGCGCCACTCACGCGATCGGCCTGGTTACAAAGCTCTCAAAGCGAAAAATCGAGGTCTTGAGGCCACCCCCGGGCCCGACACTGCGCAGGCTCTGCGAGGCCCAAGGACAGGCCCCGGGTCTTGACGCAGGGCGAACAACGATGAACAGGGAGTTCACTCATGACACGCAGTTTCTGGCCCAGCGCCACACTGGTCGCCGCCTTGACCCTCACCGGCGGCCTGGCACACGCATTCGATCTCGGGAGCGCCGTCAGCGCGGCCGGCAAGGGCCTCAAGGCCGCCACCCTGAGCGATGCCGAGGTTGCCGATGTGGCGCGTCAGGTCAGCGCAGCCGAGGACAAGCGCAACAAGGTCGCCGCGGCCGGCTCAACACAGGCGGCGCGCCTGGACCGGCTGGCCGCCGGTCTGAAGAACGAAGACGGGCTGAAGCTCAACTTCAAGGTCTACCTCAACCCCGAGGTGAATGCCTTTGCCATGGCCGATAGCACCGTTCGGGTCTACAGCGGCCTGATGGAGAAGATGAACGACAACGAACTCCGCTTCGTCATCGGCCACGAAATCGCCCACGTGAAATTGGGCCACAGCAAAAAAGCCTTGCAGGCCGCCTATGCGGCCTCTGCTGCGCGGGATGCGGTCGCCGCATCGGGCAATGCCGCGGTGGCGGTGCTCAGCCAGTCAGCGCTGGGGGATCTGGCGGAAAAACTGATCCACGCCCAGTTCTCGCAAAGCCAGGAAAGCGATGCCGATGCGTACGCCGTGCGCTTCATGCAAAAGCGCCAATACGACACCCAGGCCGCCAGCAGCGCCCTGCGCAAACTGCAAGACCTGGGCGGCGGCGAGAACAGCATGTTCTCAAGCCACCCCGCTCCGGGCGAACGGGCCAAGCAGGTTGAATCACAGCTGAAAGGCTGAGCAGCGCCGGTTCGCGCTCAGCGCAGCCAGGCCACGGCCGCCGGAAAACTGACAAAGGCCACCACGGTCGACACCAGGATAATGCGTGCCACACGCCCTGTGTCGGCGCCAAAGCGCTCGGTGAGCATGGACACATTGCTGGCGCTCGGCAGGGCGGCCAGCAACACCACCACGGTCAGGGCAAAAGGGTCGAGCGGCAGGCCAGCGGCCATCGCGGCATGGCCGGCACCCCACACCAGCAAGGGGTGCAACACCAGCTTGTACAGCGCGATACGCGGTACATCGCCCCAGCCCCGTTGGGTCGCGGCCTGACGCGAGGGCAGCATCTGCGAACGGGCCAGCACCGCCCCCATGGTGAACAAGGCCACGGGCGAGGCGGCATCGGCCAGCAGCGAAACGGTCTTCTGCAGCGGCGCCGGCAGGCTGAAGCCCAGCACCGACGCCAGCCCCCCCAGCAGGATGGACCAGGGCATGGGATTGGCCACCACCCCACGCAAGGCATTGCGCAGGGCCTGCGCCACCCCATGCTGGCCGGCGCCATCCAGGCGTGACAAGGCGATGCACAGCGACGAGGTGAAGACCATGTCGGCCACCAGCGTGACGATGGTGGGCCCCACCACCTGGGCCCCCAGCAGGGCCACCAGCAAGGGCACGCCCATGAAGCCGGTGTTGGGAAACGCCGCCACCAGGGCGCCGAAAGCGGTGTCGTTCCACCCCAGCCGGGTGGCCATCGGGCCGCGGCGGGTGCTGAGCACGGTCAAGCCCACCAGCGCCAGCGAGCACAGCAGGTAGACGGCGAACAGGGTGGCGTCCAGCATCTGGGCGATCGGGGTGCTGGCCCCGAAGCGGTACAGCATGCAGGGCAGGGCAAAGAACAGCACAAAGCCGTTCAAGCCACCAATGGCCTCCAGAGGCAACATCCGCCGACGCGCGGCCAAGTAGCCGCAAAGAACCAGGGCAAAGAAGGGAAAGGTGACTTGCAGAATCGAGAGCACGGCCAAACGCTTTCAGCCGGCAGCCCGGCACAGGGTGCCGGGCGGACCCTCTGCCACGGCAAGCGGCCTATTCTGCCGGCTTTGCTGCCAGGTTTGCAGAGGCGCTCAAGGCTTCAGAGCCAGGGCCTGGGCTTCCGCCGCGCAGTCGCGCGTCAGGGGCGGCGCGGCTTGGCGCAGGGCCGCCACTTCGGCCGCCGCACGCTTCCACTGGGCCTGGTAGACCGGATCGGCCTGCAGGCGAGCCACCGCCGAGGCCGCCACGACACGGCCGTTTTCCACATCGCTTTGCCAATGCGCGCCGCAGATCACGCGGCTTTGCCCGAAGGCATAGCCCCGCGCCAGCAGCGCATCGGTGCGCTCGGGCATCAGGCTGGTGAGCACCAGGGCCCAGGCCCATCCGATGGCCGTGTGGCCCGAGGGGTAAGACCCGTCGCCCCGCAGCGCGGGCTCATCGTCGGGGGTGCAGGTGCCGGTGTTGTTGACCACAAAGGGGCGCTGGCGCTGGTAGAACACCTTGGCCTTGTAGGTGCTCAGCCCTGCGTCGACATAGCTGCGCCGCATCAGCGTGGTCAGGTGGGGGGTGAGCTGGGGATCGAACTCGAAGCCCGTGGTGCAGGCAAAGGCATTGGCCGAGGCCGGAAAGCTCAGGTTGGCATCCTGGCGCGCCAGCACGCCGCGGGGCCCCTGGGCCAAGGCTCGGGTGTTTTCAAATGCGGCCTGATCGGCCTGGGCCGCCGCGGAGCCCGGCGCGGGCGGCGCCGGCAGCAGGGCCAGGCTGTCGGGGTACTGGTCGGCCGCCAGGTACCCGCGCATGACGCCGGAGCCAGGCCGGGTTTCGCCGACCTCGGTCAAGGTGGTGGGCGGCTCGGACGGATCCTGGGCAGAGCCAGCGTGGCTACCGCCACAGCCGGACAGCAGGCCCGCGAGCGGCACGGCCAGGGCCGCGCCCAGGATCAGCGGGCTCAGACGTGACCCGCGGGTTGAGCAGGCCTTGAAGGGAATAAGGTGGCGGGACAGCAAAAACATGGACGTTGTCTCCTGATCGGAAGCGATGTGAACGAAGCCGGCCCTGTCAGGCAGGTGCCGGCTTCCGGGCCAGCCAGCGCGCCGGCGCCAGCCGGGGCCCCACCAGCGTGCGCTGGCCGGTGCCGGTATCATTGCGGGCCCCGCTGGCCTCCCCGCCGCTCATCAGCCTGTCACAGGCGCCTTCCATCTCCCCATGTCTGCCGGTCTGAATTTCGCCCAACTTGAAGCCGTGAACTACCTGCAAGGCCCCTGCCTGGTGTTGGCGGGTGCTGGCTCGGGCAAGACGCGGGTGATCACGATGAAGGTCGCGCGGCTGATCGAGGCAGGCATGCCCCCGAAGCGCATTGCCGCCATCACCTTCACCAACAAGGCCGCTGCCGAAATGCGCGAGCGAGCCAAGAGCCTGATTGGACGCAACGCCAAAGACCTGGTGATCTGCACCTTCCACGCCCTGGGTGTGCGCCTGATGCGCGAAGACGGCCAGGCGCTGGGGCTGAAACCGCAGTTCAGCATCCTGGACGCCGACGACGTGACCGGCATCCTGAAAGACTGTGGCGGCAGCCCCGACATGGCCACGGCACGCCAGTGGCAATGGACCATCAGCGCCTGGAAGAACCAGGGCATGAACTCGGCCGATGCCATGGCCCAGGCCGAGAACGACCACGAGCGGGTAATCGCCGAGATCATGGCGCGTTACGAGGAACGCCTGACGGCCTACCAGAGCGTCGACTTTGACGACCTGATCGGCATGCCACTGAAGCTGTTGCGCGACTTCCCCGAGGTGCGGGAGAAATGGCAGAACACCCTGGGCCACGTGCTGGTGGACGAGTACCAGGACACCAACGCCACCCAGTACGAGGTGCTCAAGGCCCTGGTGGGTGAGCGAGCCCGTTTCACCGCGGTGGGCGACGACGATCAGTCGATCTATGGCTGGCGCGGCGCCACACTGGACAACCTGCGCAAGCTGCCGATCGATTTTCCGCAGCTGAAGGTGATCAAGCTGGAGCAGAACTACCGCTCCACCTCGGCCATCCTGCGCGCGGCCAACAACGTGATCCAGCCCAACCCCAAGCTGTTCCCGAAAACCCTGTTCTCGGAACTGGGCGAGGGCGAGCCGGTGCGCGTGGTGGACGCCGACAACGAAGAGCACGAGGCCGAGCGGGCCGTGGCCCGCATCCAGAGCCTGCGCGCCACCTCGCAATGGAAGAACCTGAAGGATTTTGCGATCCTGTACCGCGCCAATCACCAGGCCCGCATGTTCGAACAGGCGCTGCGCCGCGCGCAGATCCCGTACAAGGTGTCGGGCGGGCAGAGCTTTTTCGACCGGGCCGAAATCAAGGATCTTTGCGCCTGGTTCAGGCTGTGGATCAACAACGACGACAACCCCGCGTTCCTGCGCTCCATCACCACGCCCAAGCGTGGCATCGGCCACACCACCCTGGCGCAACTGGGGGTGTACGCCGACCAGTACAAGCTGAGCCTGTTCGAGTCGCTGTTCAGCTCATCGCTGCAAAACGTGCTGCCGGCACGGGCATCGGCCGGGCTGCAGGAGTTCGGCCGCTACGTGAATGACCTGGAATACCGGGCCAAGCAAACCCTGGGCGCAGAAGATGCGCGCGCCTTTCTCAATGAGTTCCTCAAAGAGATCGGCTACGAGCAGCATCTGTATGACAACGAGGACAGCGAGAAGGCAGCCGCCACCCGTTGGACCAACGTGATGGAGTTCTGCGACTGGATGGCCGGACGCTGTGGCGGCCAGATCGATGACACCGCGGGCGTGACCACCAGCACCGAGAAGAAGAACCTGCTCGAGGTGGCGCAGACGATCGCCCTGCTGTCCACCATCAGCGACCGAGAACAGGAGCAGGACGTGGTCACGCTGTCCACCCTGCATGCCTCCAAAGGCCTGGAGTGGCCTCATGTGATGCTGGTGGGCGTGAACGAGAACATCCTGCCCTTCAAGATGGACCAGGAGCCCGGCAGCGCCGAGAGTGGCGAAAGCCTGGCGCTGCGCCTGCAGGAGGAACGACGCCTGATGTACGTGGGCATCACCCGCGCCCAACGCACGCTGGCCGTGAGCTGGACACGCCGGCGCAAAAAAGGCCGCGAGATGGTCGCGGCCCTGCCCAGCCGCTTCATTGCCGAAATGGCCCTGGACCAGAAGACCGTGAAGGAAGACCCGCGCGAGAAGCTCAAGGCCTTGCGCGCCGAATTTGCCAAGCGGGCGGCGGCCGGGGCCGCCCCCAACTGACCCGCGCCGACGGCCCCCGACATACGGGGCCCGATGCGCTAGAGATTGCCATGCTTCGACCCTCTCGTCCCTTGAAGAACGCCCTGGTGCTGGCAGCCCTGACGGCCGGCCTGCAGGCGCTGGCGGCCGACTCCGCAGAGCCCCCCCAAGCCAAGGCCGCCGCGCCCCTGGTGCCTCAGGCCACACCCTGCCCCCAACCCGACGAATTGCAGGCCTCGGACCTGTACGGTCTGTGGCGGGCCGAGTTCGAACCCCAGGCCACCCCGGCCACCGTGCTGCTGGAGCGCCACCCCGATCTGGCGGGCAGCGTGCGGGGCTTGCTGCAGCGCGAAGGCGTGCGGGCCTGGGTCAGCGGCGACGTGGACAATGGCGACTTCACGCTCGAAGAATCCGCCAACGGGCGCAACATCTCGGCCACCTGGCTCGGTGAAATCAGCCCTGAAAGCTGCGGACGGGAAATCAAAGGCACATGGACCTCCGAAACACAGACTCAGAAACCGCTGCACTTTGTGCTCCGCAAGGTCGCCCGATGAGGTGGCCCACGCCCCTCCTTCTCGTCTTGCGCCGGGCCGCGGCCTCGGTGCCTGCGCTGCTGATGATGGGCCTGGCCGGCCCATTTCAGGCTCAGGCGCAGGTCGAGCCTGCCCCCCCGGGCGGCAGCCCCGCCACCGGCTGGCAGGCCTGCAAAGCATTGGCGCACGACCCGGCCGCCCGTCTGGCCTGCTTTGACGATTGGGCTGCCCAGCGTACGGCCCCGGCCCCCAGCCTGGCGGCCAAGCCAAGCGACAGCAGCACAGGCGCGGCCGCGGTGTCGCGCGAGCTGACGGTGTCACCCGGCGCACTGGCCAGCCAGCAGCCCAGCACCCGACCGGTCGACACCACCCTGCCGGCCACACGCATCATCACCGTGGGCAGCGACGCCGGCTGCCACGACCCGCAGTACTCGGAGCTGTCGCGCTTCTGGGAGCTGGAGGCGGGCAGCGACTGCGGCACCTTCGGCCTCCGGGGCTACCGCCCGATCAGCCTGTCGGTGATCGCCTCGGACAGCGTCAACACCCAGCCCAGTTCCCCCAGCGAGGGCCACACCCAGACCACGGCCATCGATTACCGGCGCACCGAGACCCGGCTTCAATTGTCGGTGCGCACCAAGATCGCGCAGGGCCTGTTGACACAGGGCCACCCCACCCTGAAAGACTCGCTGTGGTTTGGCTACACCCAGCAGTCGTACTGGCAGTTGTTCAGCCCCGAGATCTCGCGCCCCTTCCGCACCACGGACCACGAGCCCGAGCTGGTGTATGTGTACCCGAGCACCCTGGCCTTGCCCGGCGGCTGGCGCCTGCGCTACAACGGGCTGGGGCTGGTGCACCAGTCCAATGGCCAGAGCCTGCCGCTGTCGCGCAGCTGGAACCGCTATTACTGGATGGCGGGCGCCGAGCTGGACTCGCGCTGGCGCCTGCAGGGCCGGCTGTGGCGGCGCATCTCGGAGAGTGCGGCGAATGACGACAACCCCGGCATCAGCAACACCATCGGGCGCGGCGAGCTGTCGCTGGCCTGGAACAAGGACCTGGACAACACCTTGATTGCCACGGCACGGCATTCGCTGGGCTCGCAGGCGCGGGGCTCGGTGCGGCTGGAATGGCTCAAGGCGCTGGGCAACGGCCCGGCCACCGGCGGGCACAGCGGGCTGCGCCTGCACACCCAGTTGTTCAGCGGCTACGGGGACAGCCTGGTCGACTACAACCGCCGTCGGGTGGTGTTCAGCGTGGGCCTGAGCCTGGTCGACTTCTGAGCCAGATCAAGGCGTGGTGATCGTCAGCCCCGGGAAGGGCTGGCTGGTGTACGCTTGCGCGCCAACCAGCAGCGGCCCGAGGCACCCCGTGTTTTACGGGGGGTTTTACCGGCCTTTTCCAGCCATCAAACCGAAGCGCGCACACCACAATCAGATCAAGAGGACACACCGATGGATCTGCAATACCAACTCAAAGCCGGCAGCTACTATCTGTACGACATGAAGGAGCCGCCCAGCCCGTACACGGGTGAACGGCGTTTTCGCCTGAAGACGGACACCGTGGCCATCGCTTTTGACCGCAGCACCGGCGAACTGCACCAGCACGGCAGCCCGACCCGCATCCAGTCGTGGGCCACCGGTGCACGGCGGCGGCTGCGGGCAGCAGGCGCCATCGACATTGCCAACGACATCGTGGTGGTGTCGGGCCCTCTGCCTGTCGAGGAAATCAACAAGTGCATCGGGATCCAGGGCTACTGCCGGCGCCTGTTCCATCGCCTGCATGCCCTGCCCCACGGCAAGTTTCCCAAGGCCACGCCGCCCCGCCAAGGCCCGTTCAGCCAGCCGCAGTCGGCCTACGGCAAGTCGTCGACGGGCAACCGCAACACCCACTGACAACCCCGGCCTCCCCTCGGGCTGCCCCCCCCTGAAGGCGGGCCCCTGGTGCCGACGCACCGAGGTCAGCACAGGGCCTAGCATGCATCTTGCTATGGCTTTGGCATGCCCAACACCCTTCTTCCCTACATGGCACTGCCGGGCCGCCAGGCCAGCGGCACTGAAGCCCCTTGGGGCCGGCGGATGGCCCGGCACGCGGGGGAGCACCCATGATCCTGGACTTCTCCATCGTGCTGGCGCAGTGGCCGCTGCTGCTCAAGGGCCTGGCGCTGACCTGCCTGCTGACCTTGCTGACCGCGCCCCTGGGCGTGGCCCTGGGGGTGCTGTGCGCCTGGCTTCGCGCGCACGGCCCGGCCTGGCTGCGGGCCGGGGTGGCGACCTATGTGGAACTGGTGCGCAACACGCCCTTCATCATCCAGCTGTTCTTTTTGTTTTTCGGCTTGCCCTCGCTGGGCCTGCGCCTGTCGCCCGAGGTGGCCAGCGCGCTGGCCATGGTGCTGAACCTGGGCGCCTACGCCAGCGAGATCGCGCGCGCCGGCATTGAGGCCACGCCCCAGGGGCAGATCGAAGCAGCCCTGAGTCTGGCCATGAACCGCTGGCAGATTTTCACGCGGGTGGTGCTGCCACCCGCCCTGGCCCGCGTCTGGCCCGCGCTGGTGAGCCAGATGATCATCGTGATGCTGGGTTCGTCGGTGTGCGGGCAGATCTCGACCGAGGAGTTCTCTTTCGCCGCCAACCTGATCGCCAGCCGCACCTTCCGCAACTTCGAGGCCTACATCCTGGTCACCGGGGCCTACCTGGCCCTGGCGGTGGCCCTGCGCCACCTGCTGAACTGGTTCGGGCCGCGTTTCATCTTTGGCCGCTGAGGAGTCGCTGCGATGGTTGAGTTTTCTCTGTGGGACATCGCCCGGCACCTGCTGCTGGCCCTGCGCTGGACAGCCGGCCTGTCGCTGATTGCCTTTGTCGGCGGCGGAGCGGTCGGATTGGCCCTGCTGGTGGCTCGCACCGCCCGTTGGCCCGGGGCGCAGCGCGGCGTGGCGCTGTATGTGCAGTTGTTCCAGGGCACGCCGCTGCTGATGCAGCTGTTTCTGACCTATTTCGGCCTGGCCATGCTGGGTGTGGAGACCACGCCGCTGACGGCGGCCTCGCTGTGCCTGACCCTGTACGCCAGTGCCTACCTGACCGAGATCTGGCGCGGCTGTGTGGAATCCATCCCGCGCGGCCAGTGGGAAGCCTCCGCCAGCTTGGCGATGAGTTTTGGCGAGCAGTTGCGCCATGTGATCCTGCCGCAGGCCGCACGCCTGGCCATCGCACCCACCGTCGGCTTTCTGGTGCAGGTGATCAAAGGCACAGCCCTGGCCTCGGTGATCGGCTTTGTGGAGGTGACCAAGGCCGGCCAGATGATTGCCAATGCCACCTACCAACCGTTTCTGGTCTACAGCTGCGTGGGCCTGATGTATTTTGCGCTGTGCTTTCCGCTGTCATGGTGGAGCCGGCGCATCGAGCGCGCCCTGCGCCCCAAGCGCTGAAGCCCTCTCCACACTCACGCTTCACGCTCTTGCCGCCCCACCGGATCCCCGCCATGAATCTGCCAGAGACCGCCACCAACTCCACCCTGCCCCTGATCGACATCCGTGGGCTGCGCAAACGCTACGGCGACAACGAGGTGCTCAAAGGCATCGACCTGCAGATCCATCGCCGCGAGGTGGTGTGCATCATCGGCAAAAGCGGTTCGGGCAAAAGCACCCTGCTGCGCTGCATCAACGGCCTGGAGGTGTTTCAGGAGGGCGCGCTGACAGTGCACGGCCAGCCCTTGCAGCCCGACAACGCCCAGGCCATGCGTGAGCTGCGTCAGAACGTGGGCATGATCTTCCAGAGCTTCAACCTGTTCCCCCACCTGAGCGCCGGGCGCAATGTGATGCTGGCCCCCACCCTGGTCAAGGGCCTGCCGCAGGCCGAGGCGCGCCGACGCGCCGAGCTGTTGCTGGAGCGCGTGGGCCTGGGCAACAAGTTCGACAGCCTGCCGGAGCAACTGTCCGGCGGTCAGCAGCAGCGAGTGGCCATTGCCCGCGCGCTGGCCATGGACCCCGAGGTGTTGCTGTGCGATGAGGTGACCTCTGCCCTGGACCCCGAACTGGTGGGCGAGGTGCTGCAGGTGGTGGAAAGCCTGGCGGAGCAGGGCATGACCCTGGTGATGGTCACGCACGAGATGAACTTTGCCCGCAAGGTGAGCGACCGCATCATCTTCATGCACCAGGGCAAGGTGCATGAGGAGGGCCCGCCAGAAGCCTTGTTCAGCCAGCCGGCAACCCCCGAGCTGCGCCAGTTCCTGTCGGCCATGGGCTGATCCGCCTCAGGCGCCCTCCCCTGGGTCTGTCACGACCGTCCGACACGTGACACTTGCCAACCGTCGACAACCGTGTCACAAACACGGACAGCATTGAAACTTTTTGATACGAGAGCGCGCGCCCCCTTTCCGCGCTCTCCTTGGCGGGTGCCGTCACCTTCTGACCCCACCCGTGTTCTGTCCGTGGCCGTGTTCATTTCGCGATCGGAGTTGTCAATGAAGTTGTCCGACCTGAGGATTGGCGCCAAACTGGGCGCCGCATTCGCCGCCATCGTCGTGATGACGATGGCTCTGGGCATTTTTGCCTGGAGCCAGTTGGGCGCCATCAACAACAACGTGGTCGATCTGGCCAGCAACTGGCTGCCCTCGATACGGGTGCTGGGCGAGATACAGGACACCCTCGGCCAGATCCGACGGGCTGAAGGCCAGCATGTGATTGCCACCGCAGCCGAAGAAAAGAAGGCCCAGGAAGAAAGGATGCGCAAGCTGGTCCAGACCCTGGGCGAACAGGAAAAGCGCTACGAGGCCATGTTGACGCCCCCAGAAAGGCCGATTTACGCCGAGTACCAGCAACACCGCCAAAGCTACCTGGTCAGCTCTGAAAAGCTGGCGGCCTTGTCCGGCCAGGGTGAGGACAAGCTGGCCGACACGCGGGTCTATTTCAATGGCGAAGCCCGCAGCACCATGCAGGCCACCTTTGCCGACGTGCAAAAGCTCGCCGACATCAATCTGAAGGGCGCGGATGACTCGTTCCGCCGATCGCAAGATCGCTACACGCAGACCCTGGTGTGGGTGGCGGTGGCCGTGGCGCTGTCGCTGGTGCTGGCGGTGATGTTGGGGGTGCTGCTGACCCGGGCCATCGTGCGGCCCCTGGCCCAGGCGGTGAGCGTGGCCGAGCACCTGGCCGCCGGCGACCTGACGGTGGCGGTTGATGTGTCTGGCCAAGACGAAACCGGCGTGCTGCTCAAAGCCATGGCCCACATGCGCGACCAGTTCAGCCTGATCGTGCAGCGGGTGCGCAGCAATGCCGAGGGGGTGTCCAGCGCCAGCGCAGAAATTGCCATGGGGAATCAGGATCTGTCCAACCGAACCGAGCAGCAGGCCAGCGCCCTCGAACAAACGGCGGCTTCGATGGAAGAGTTGAACGCCACCGTGAAGCACAACGCCGACAATGCGCGCGGTGCCAATCAGCTGGCCCAGAGCGCCTCCCACGTGGCCAGCCAGGGTGGGCAGGTGGTGTCGGAGGTGGTCGACACCATGCGTGGCATCAATGACAGCTCGCGCCGCATTTCCGACATCATCAGCGTGATCGACGGGATCGCCTTCCAGACCAACATCCTGGCCCTGAATGCCGCGGTGGAGGCCGCTCGGGCCGGTGAGCAGGGACGGGGCTTTGCCGTGGTGGCCAGTGAAGTACGCAGCCTGGCCGGCCGCTCGGCCGAAGCAGCCAAGGAGATCAAGGCGCTGATTTCAGACAGCGTGGAGCGGGTGGGCCATGGCAGCACCCTGGTCGACAAAGCCGGCGCCACCATGGCCGACGTGGTGAGCTCGATCCGCCGGGTGACCGACATCGTGGGCGAGATCAGCGCCGCCAGTACCGAGCAGAGCTCGGGCGTGGCTCAGGTGGGCGAGGCCATCACCCACATGGACCAGGCCACTCAACAGAACGCAGCCATGGTGGAAGAGATGTCGGCCGCCGCCAATGCCTTGCGCACTCAGGCCGCCGAACTGGTGGAGGCCGTGGCGCAGTTCAAGATCACCAACGACCTGACACGTGCCAAGACAGCGCCCCAACCCCAGGCAACCCCCACCAGCCCCCGACCAGTCAGCCGGGGCCCGGCCATGGCCAAGCTGAGTCAGCCCAAAGTGCCTGCCCCGGCGTCGGCTCCGTCACCTGCGCTCAGCCACAGCAAAGGGAACGACGACTGGGAGAGTTTTTGTACCCCTCCCACGGAGGCCTGAGGCCCTGAGGCGCTGAATTTCAGGCGCTGTGCGCTGGCGCCACAGCAGGCCACAGCAGGCCGGTCAATTGCTGGGGCACTTCGTTGTCAAAGCTCATCAGCGCCTCGGGCGGCTGCGCCGCTGCCGCTGCCTGCAAGACCGCTGCCACCCGGGCCGTCTGCGGCTCGCTCGGCGGCGCCTGCAAGCGCAGCGCCAGTACTGCCAAGGTTTCACCCAGCAGCCGCTCGGAACCCAGAATGCTCCAGGCATAGTCAATCTCATAGCGCTCAACCGCTTGGCTCAGGCTCTCGCCATCCAGCCGGGCTTCCGCCGCGAAATCATTCAGGGTGCGGGTGCTGAGCATGCCCTGCAGTGCCTGGGCGTGGTCCTGGATGGAAAGGGTATCGACGACGACCATGAGGTGTCCTTTTGGAGGCGCGACGGCTGGCAATCCCACCAGCCAGGCCGACAGGCCCGACTGAGATGCCACAACAGCCAACGGGGCTGAAGACGGCACAGGGCCGACGCAGAAAAACAAAAAGCCATCCGGCAGGATGGCTGCATGGGTGAGGATCAAAACGAAAAAAGCCCTAAGCGTTTGAGTGCTTAGGGCTTTTTTGATGTCTTGGTGGCCTGGGACGGAATCGAACCATCGACACGCGGATTTTCAATCCGCTGCTCTACCAACTGAGCTACCGGGCCTGCTGAGAGATAAATTATAGCAAGCTTTTTTGAGGCAAAAACGAAAAACCCTCAA
Organism: Curvibacter sp. GW821-FHT01G03; assembly: GCF_059422285.1. Taxonomy (NCBI): domain Bacteria; kingdom Pseudomonadati; phylum Pseudomonadota; class Betaproteobacteria; order Burkholderiales; family Comamonadaceae; genus Curvibacter; species Curvibacter sp. GW821-FHT01G03. The sequence goes on along the minus strand of NZ_JBWKWP010000028.1, from coordinate 17,959 downwards.
ATTGCATTTTTTTTGCTGCGCGACAGGTCGACGCCGAGCTGGCGCAACTTGCGGTACAGGTGGGTGCGCTCAAGCCCGGTCTTTTCGGCGACGCGGGTCATGGAGCCGTTTTCTTGCAGCAAGTGGAATTCGAAATAGGCTTTCTCGAAGCCATCGCGCGCTTCGCGCAGGGGCTTGTCCAGATCAAACAACTGCTGGGCCTGGGTCTGCACTTCGACCATCAGGGTGACGGGGTGGGCCTGGGCTTCGATTCTGGGTTCTGGCGCGTTGACCACCGGGACTGCGGTCTTGCGCAACTGGTTGCGGGCCAGGCCCTGCTCCACCGCCTTCAGCAGCTTTTGCAAGGTGATGGGCTTTTCGAGAAAGGAGAAAGCCCCGATGCGGGTGGCCTCGACGGCGGTGTCGATGGTGGCGTGGCCGCTCATCATGATCACGGGCATGGACAACAGGCCTCCGGCCGCCCACTCCTTGAGGAGGCTGACGCCGTCGGTGTCAGGCATCCAGATGTCGAGCAGGACCAGGTCGAACTCATCGCGCTGCCGTGCGTTGCGGGCTTGCGAAGCGTTTTCGGCAAGTTCGACGTTGTGGCCCTCATCGTTGAGGATTTCGGACAGCAGATCCCGGATGCCCAGTTCGTCGTCGACCACCAGTATGTTTGCCATGATTGAAAGAAAGCGGTTCCAGGGAAGATGTTGCGTCAGGCAGCGGATGCCGGCGCAGTGGCGAATGATAGCGACACTTGAGCCCCGGCGATGTTGTCGCCGCTCATGTGATTGGAGAGATCGATCCGTGCGCCATGCTCGTCTGCGATTTTCTTGACCACTGCAAGTCCCAGGCCAGTGCCTTTGGACTTGGTGGTGACATAGGGCTCGAAGGCCCGCTTGAGGATGTAGTCAGGAAAGCCGGTGCCATGATCGCGCACCAGCAAGCGCACCCGGCGCGAGCTTTCGCCCCAACGGGTGCGGATCTCAACCGGCTGTCGGTCCGCGACGGGCACGCCCTCGGTAGCGTCCTGCGCATTCTGCAACAGGTTGTGGATGACCTGGCGCAGCTGCTGGGCGTCACCCAACACAGGCAGGCAGCGCGGATCGAGTTCAGCACGCACGGGCACGGAGGCATTCTCAGGGCCATACAGGTGCAGGATGTCCTGCACCAGGGCATTGAGGTCCAGGGGCTTGAGCTCGGCGGCGGGCAAGCGGGCGTAGTCGCGGAACTCGTTGACCAGGCGCTTCATGCCGTCCACCTGGTCCACGATGGTCTTGACGGATTTGGTGAGCACGGCCTGCTCGGGCGCGGCCAGCTTGCCGTTGAGCTTCATTTCGAGGCGTTCGGCCGACAGCTGGATGGGGGTCAGCGGGTTCTTGATTTCATGGGCCAGGCGGCGCGCCACCTCGCCCCAGGCCTGGGCACGCTGGGCCGAAACGATTTCAGAGATGTCGTCAAACACCAGCAAACGAGCCGACCCGGGCATCTCAGCCCCCCGGGCCACCAAGGTGATCATGCCGGCAGCAGCACCGTTTTGTCCGTCGGGCAGTTCAAAGGATTGCTGCCAGTGGTCCAGCCCGTGCTGCTGGGCGTTTTCGCCCAGAAAAGCGTCGAACTGACTCTGCACACGCTGGGCAAAATTTTCCAGGCTGGGCACGGCGGCCAGCGGGCGACCTTCGTAGGCAGCGAGTGGCACTTTGAGAATGCGGGTCGCGCCTGGGTTGGAAGACTGGATCTGCCCTTGTGCGTCCAGCACGATCACCCCAGCCGTGAGGTTGTCCAGGATGGTCTGCAGATTGGCCCGGGCGGTGCTGACCTGCCGCATGCTTTTTTCAACCGTGGCACGGGCATCGGCCAATTGCTGGGTCATGTCGGCAAACGAACGGGTAAGCCCGCCCAACTCGTCGCGGCCTTGCAATACGGCCTTGGGGCTGAGGTTGCCGGCCGCCACTTCGCGCACGCCTTCGGCCAGCACCAGCAGGGGTCGGGCCAGTTGGTTGCCCAGCAGCACGGCGAGCAGCACGGCACCAAACACCGCCAGAAACAGGCTCAGCGTGAGGGTGCCGATGTACATGCGGCGCAGGCCCGATCGGGCCAGGGCACGCTCCTGGTACTCGCGGTAGGCCTCTTGGACGGCCAGTGCATTGGCCACCAAGGTCGGCGGCAAGGGCACGGAGACCTGCAGAAAGCGCGATTCGGACAACAGACCCAGGCTGGAGGAGTTGACCAGCGCCATGGCGCGGATGCGGGCATTGTTGATGGCGGCATCGTTGGCTGGGTCGTCCAGGCCTTCGATCTGGGCCACGGCGCGCTGCTTGCGCACGTTGCGGATGTTCTGCACCGAGGGGCGCTCGGGGTTGAGCTGGAAGCGCGACTGCCCCACGCTGGCCACCAGTTGCCCCGAGGCGCTCCAGAGCACCACGTCGCTGGCCCCCAACTGGTCCCGGATCTTCTCCAGTACCAGACCGGCGGTGGCGTCGGGAACATCGGTGAGCTGGGAGCCCGCGGCCCGGGTCTTGTTGGCCAGATCGTTGGACAGGGTGTCGAGCGTGGCACGCCCCAGGCTCACGCCGGCATCCAGCGCGCCTTCGACTTTGACATCAAACCAGCTTTCGATCGAACGCGATACGAACTGGTAGGACACGACATAGATCAGCACGCCAGGCACAAAGCCCACCAGGGCAAAGATGGCAGCCAGCTTGACCAGCAGCCGGCTGCCGAAGCGCCCGCGCCGCAGCCGCTGATACAGGCGCAGGGCGATCCACAGGATGGCGGACAGCAAGGCGCCCGCCACGATGAGGTTGATCACGAACAGGCGCAGGTAGTTGCGCTCGTACAGAGCCCGGTTGTTGGTCGCCTGGGTGAGCAGGAACAGCAGCAGGATGCCGATGATGACCATCATGGCAATGCCGATGCCGACAGTCCAACGGGCGGTGCGGGTACTGAACAGGGAGTGTCTGTCGAGGCCCGGCCTGGGCACGGTGCTCATTTGGCGGGCTCCGTCAGCAGGCGCTGGTGGCGGCTGGTGGCCAGGTTCCAGTCGGTCCGACCGGTCACGCCCAGCTGAAAGGGGCGGGGCAATTGCGAGACATCGAGGCGGAAACGGAAGTCGACGCTGTGGCGGGCGTCGTTGTCGAGGGTGGCCGCATCGGCGATGCGCCAACGGGAAATGCGTTGCACAGCGCCAAGCGCCTCGTCCAGGTCTTCGAAGCTCTGGCCCAGGCTCACACCCAGGCCAGAATTGGAAATCGGGGTGGGCGCCATCTGCAGGCGCCAGCGGCGCGTCAGGGGCTGGTAGGCCAGGCGCATGTACCGGGCCACGCCGACGACGCGCTGGTCATACCAGTACCAGCGATCCCGCAGCACTTCGGCCTCGGCCACGAAGTACAGCGGGATGCCTTTGGCCGCCGCATCGGCGACCAACTGGGGCAGGTCAAAACGCACGTTGGCCGACAGGAAAAGCCCCTCTTCGGTGCGGTCCAGCCGCATTTGGGCGACTTCGATCTCGGGCGTGTCGGCCCAAGCCGGCCGAATGCACCAAAAAAAGGCAGCCAGCAGCCATCCCGCGAGAAAGACGATCCGGTCAATCTGCGCGTTTTTCGAGCAAGGCGTAGAAAAATCCGTCGTGGTCACGGAGCCCATTGTCCCGGACGGGATCCCCCTTACGCGCCGTGCGGGGAATTAAATGCCCGGGCGATGGGCTTAAAGCGGCGTCGGTGTTGTGTGCAAGAAACGTTTGAATCTGCAATTCGCCCTCGGCGCGGAAGACGGAGCAGGTGCAATAAAGCAGGCGGCCACCGGGGCGAACCAGCGGCCACAGCAAGGACAACAAGGCGGCCTGGATGATGGCGAGTTGGCCGATGTCGCTTTCGCGGCGCAGCCAACGCACATCGGGATGACGTCGCACAATGCCCGACGCGGTGCAAGGCGCGTCCAGCAAGATGCCGTCATATGGCAGTTTCTGGCCGTTTTCCGGCCACCAGAGTTCAGGATCGCGTGCGTCAGCGGCGACCACGCGGGCATGCAGGCCCAGGCGCGACAGGTTCTGGTGGATGCGCTCACAGCGACGGGCGTCGATGTCCAGGGCCGTGACGTCACAGTCGGCCAGCTCGAGCAGGTGCGCCGTCTTGCCGCCTGGGGCGGCACAGGCATCCAGCAGACGCAGGCGCTGCCCCGCGTGAGCGGGTGCCAAGCCGTCCAGCAGCAAGGGAGCCGCCAGTTGGGCTCCGGCATCCTGCACCGACACATCACCCGCATCGAAACCGGGCACCTCGGTCACAGGGCGGGCCTGCTCCAACATGACGGCGGGGCCGCCCAGGGCCTCGGCCGCAATGCCTGCGGTGGCCAGGCGCTGCAGGTAGGCCGACACAGTGGTATGCCGCTGGTTGACGCGCAAGGTCATGGGCGCCTGGGTGGCATTGGTGCGCAGGATCTCCTGCCAGTGACGGGGGTGATCCTGACGCAGGCGGTCGATCCACCATCGTGGATGGTTCCATTGCGCCATCGGTTCGCGGGCTGTGGCCTCGACCAAGGCATCGCGCTCACGCAGGAATCGGCGCAGGCAGGCATTGATGAAGGACGATTGGGGCCGAATGGCCGGCAGGCGCTTGGCCGCCTCGACGGCCTGATCGACCAGCGTGAACATTTCGTAGGGGGCGTCCTGCTCGCGCCAGCCCAAGGCCAGCGCCGTGCACAACAGGGCATCGGCCAGCGCCGGGGGGTTTCGCGGGGCGAGCTTGCGTCGCAAGGCTTCAGCCTGGCCCAGCCAGCGCAGCACATGGAACAGCAGCGCCTGCACGCCCGGACGCAACTCGGCTGGCACCGCCTCGATGGCCGTGGTGGCCGAGGCGCCTGAGCGAACCTCGGCCAAGGCCACGGCGACGGCCTGCAGCTGCTGCCACAGAGGGACGGAGCCGCTGTAGTCGCCTGACTTCAGGCTGGCATTCAAATCAATTTTTTTGTAGTTGCTTGTCATAAAGACCGTGCTGCCCTGTAGGCAAAAACCCAGGCCAGCAATATCGCCGGAAACTGGCGGATGGCTTGGTTGTACCGTTGCACCGCTTCGTTGAAAACATCCACGGCGGCCTGATCCTGAAGCAGCATCTGTTCCCAGTGGGCACTCAGCACCTGGGGCAGGCGCGGCACGCCAGCGTCGTCATCGGCCAGCACCTGTCGGATCGCCATGCGAAAGACGGTCCAGGCGGATGACAGTGAGCCCAGCGGCTCAGAGTTCAGGGGACCGAGCTTGGCCGCCTGCAGGCAGGCGCGAAACTGGGCCACGGCGGGCTGGAGGATGTGCAAATCGGGCCGCCCCTGTTCGGCGGCGTCGGCGGCCGCTGCGGGGGCCGGCGCATCTTGGGGGCTGTGCAGCCATTGCACTTCGATCCATGCCAGGTGCTTGAGCCACTGCGACTCAAGCAAACTGAATGCCTGAACGGCGGCCACACGCAGGCGCACCAGGCGGTTGTAGGCACCGACGGCCCAGAACAGGAGCACGGCAACCGTGATCCAGACCCCGATCGGCAGGTCAAGCAACCCTTCCAAGGACATGGCAGGCTCCACGCATTCCAAAGGCTAGTGTCAGATGAAAAACGCCCCAGTCCCATCGTTGAATGGGGCTGGGGCGCTGATCGCTCACGCGTCAAAGAGCGTGATTACTCCGAGGCAGCACCCTCGGCTTCGGCGCTGGCGTCCTGGCTGGCAGCCAGATCAGCGGCTTCGGCTTCTGCAATGGAGCGGCGCTCGGCTTCGTCCATGGCGTCCTTGGCCTTGCGAGCCTGGTGGTAAGCCAAACCGGTACCGGCCGGGATCAGGCGACCCACGATGACGTTTTCCTTCAGGCCACGCAGCTCGTCGCGCTTGCCCATGATGGCAGCCTCGGTGAGCACGCGGGTCGTTTCCTGGAACGACGCGGCCGAGATGAAGGAGTCGGTCGACAGCGAGGCCTTGGTGATCCCCAGCAACAGGTTGCTGTAGGTGGCAGGCACCTTGTTGTCGCGCTGCAGGGCCTCATTGGTGTTGAGGATTTCCGAGCGCTCGACTTGCTCGCCGGCAATGTAGTTCGACTCGCCAGTGTTCTCGACGACCACACGACGCAGCATCTGGCGAACGATCACTTCAATGTGCTTGTCGTTGATCTTCACGCCTTGCAAGCGGTACACGTCCTGCACTTCGTCGACGATGTAGCGGGCCAGCTCTTCCATGCCCAGCAGGCGCAGGATGTCTTGCGGGTCGGCCGGGCCGTCCACAATCGATTCGCCCTTGTTGACCACCTGGCCTTCGTGCACCAGGATGTTCTTTTCCTTGGGCACGAGCTCTTCGAACACACGGCCTTCCGGATCGGTGATCTGCAGACGGACCTTGCCCTTGGTTTCCTTGCCGAACGACACGGTACCGGTCATTTCGGCCAGGGTGCCCTTGTCCTTGGGGGTACGGGCTTCGAAGAGTTCGGCCACACGCGGCAGACCGCCGGTGATGTCGCGGGTCTTCTGACCTTCGATTGGGATACGGGCCAGCACCTCGCCAGGACCCACGTCCTGGCCGTCGCGCACCTGGATCAGAGCGCCGACCTGGAAGCCGATGGTCACCGAGTGGTCGGTGCCCGGGATCTTGACTTCCTGGCCTTGGGCATCAATCAGCTTGACCTGCGGACGCACCACCTTGGCCGAGCCACGACGCTTGGGATCGATCACCACCAGGGTGGACAGACCGGTCACTTCGTCGACCTGCTTGGCAACGGTCAGACCCTCTTCGACGTTCTCGAATTTCACCTGACCGGCGAACTCGGTGATGATCGGGCGGGTCAGCGGATCCCAATTGGCAAGGATGGTGCCAGCCTTGATGGTCTGGTCGGCCTTCACCGTCAGGGTCGCGCCGTAAGGCACCTTGTGGCGTTCACGCTCGCGGCCATGCTCGTCCTGGATGATGATTTCACCCGAACGTGCAATCACCACCAGTTCACCCTTGGTGTTGCTCACGTAGCGCATCGTGGCATTGAAGCCGATGATGCCGTTGGACTTGGCTTCCACGCTGGAGGCGATGGCAGCACGCGAAGCGGCGCCACCGATGTGGAAGGTACGCATGGTCAGCTGGGTACCCGGCTCACCGATGGACTGGGCAGCAATCACACCCACGGCTTCGCCGAGGTTGATCAGGCCGCCACGGCCCAAGTCGCGGCCATAGCACCTGGCGCACAGACCGTAGCGGGTTTCGCAGATCAGGGCGGTGCGAACCTTCACTTCGTCGACGCCAGCGGCTTCGAGGTCTTCGATCAGGTCTTCGTCCAGCATGCTGCCAGCCACAGCCAGCACAGCGCGGGTTTCCGGGTGCAGCACGTCTTCAGCAGCGGTGCGGCCCAGGATACGGTCACGCAGCGATTCGATGACTTCACCGCCTTCGACGATGGCGCGCATCAGCGAACCATTGGTGGTGCCGCAGTCGTCTTCGGTGACCACCAGATCCTGCGTCACGTCGACCAGTCGACGGGTCAGGTAACCCGAGTTAGCCGTCTTCAGCGCCGTATCCGCCAGACCCTTACGGGCACCGTGGGTGGAGATGAAGTACTGCAACACGTTCAGACCTTCACGGAAGTTCGCCGTGATGGGGGTCTCGATGATGGAGCCGTCAGGCTTGGCCATCAGACCCCGCATCCCTGCGAGCTGACGGATCTGGGCGGCAGAACCACGGGCGCCGGAGTCAGCCATCATGTAAATCGAGTTGAACGATTCCTGATCGACTTCCTTGCCGTGACGGTCAATGGTCCTTTGCTTGGCCAACTGGGCCATCATGACCTTGGAGACTTCGTCACCCGACTTGCCCCAGATGTCCACCACCTTGTTGTAGCGTTCACCAGCGGTCACCAGACCGGAGACGTACTGCTGTTCGATCTCCTTCACCTCGCGCTCGGAGCGCTCGATGATGCCTTGCTTCTCTGGTGGCACCAGCATGTCGTCGATGCAGATCGAGATGCCGGCGCGGGTGGCCAGACGGAAACCGTTTTGCAGCAGCTTGTCGGCGAAGACCACGGTTTCCTTCAGACCGCACTTGCGGAAGGAGACGTTGATCAGCTTCGAGATTTCCTTCTTCTTGAGCGCCTTGTTGATGTTGGCAAAAGGCAGGCCCTTGGGCAGGATCTCGGACAGCAGTGCGCGGCCAGCAGTGGTCTCGACCAGCTTGGTGTCAGGCACGAATTCGCCGGTGGCCTTGTCCTTGTTCCACTCGGTGATACGCACGGTGACGCGGGCGGTCAGCTCGACCTGGCCTGCATCAAAGGCACGTTGCACTTCGGGCACATCGGAGAACACCAGGCCTTCGCCCTTGGCGTTGATGCGGTCACGGGTCGTGTAGTACAGACCCAGCACCACGTCTTGCGAGGGCACGATCGAGGGTTCGCCCGAGGCGGGGAACAGCACGTTGTTGGAGGCCAGCATCAGCGTGCGGGCTTCCATCTGGGCTTCCACCGACAGCGGGACGTGGACAGCCATCTGGTCACCGTCAAAGTCGGCGTTGAAGGCCGCGCAGACCAGCGGGTGCAGTTGAATGGCCTTGCCTTCGATCAGGATGGGTTCGAAGGCCTGGATGCCCAGACGGTGCAGCGTAGGCGCACGGTTGAGCATGATCGGGTGTTCCTTGATGACTTCTTCAAGGATGTCCCAAACCACCGGCGTGCCGGATTCAACTTCCTTCTTGGCTGCCTTGATGGTGGTGGCAATGCCCATCGCCTCGAGGCGCGAGAAGATGAAAGGCTTGAACAGTTCCAGCGCCATCAGCTTGGGCAGACCGCACTGGTGCAACTTCAGGGTCGGGCCCACGGTAATGACCGAACGACCCGAGTAGTCGACGCGCTTGCCCAGCAAGTTCTGACGGAAACGACCGCTCTTGCCCTTGATCATGTCGGCCAGCGACTTGAGAGCACGCTTGTTGGCACCGGTCATGGCCTTGCCACGGCGGCCGTTGTCGAGCAGCGAGTCGACGGCTTCCTGCAACATCCGCTTTTCGTTGCGGGCGATGATTTCAGGGGCCTTCAGCTCCAGCAGGCGACGCAGACGGCTGTTGCGGTTGATGACGCGGCGGTACAGGTCGTTCAGGTCGGAGGTGGCGAAACGGCCACCATCCAGCGGCACCAGCGGACGCAGGTCCGGCGGCAACACGGGCAGCACTTCGAGCACCATCCACTCGGGCTTGATGCCCGACTTCTTGAAGGCTTCGAGCACCTTGAGGCGCTTGGCGTTCTTCTTGACCTTGACTTCAGAGCCGGTCAGGTCGCCGCGCAGGCGTTCGATCTCGGTGTCGATGTCAATCGCCTCCAGCAGATCCTTGATGCCTTCGGCGCCCATCTTGGCGATGAATTCATCGCCGTATTCCTTGCGCTTGGCGTCGTAGTCGTCCTCGGACATGATGCTGAACTTCTTCAGCGGGGTCATGCCGGGGTCGGTCACCACGTAGGCTTCGAAGTACAACACGCGTTCGATGTCGCGCAGCGTCATGTCGAGCACCAGGCCCAGACGCGATGGCAGCGACTTCAGGAACCAGATGTGGGCGCAAGGCGCGGCCAGGTCGATGTGACCCATGCGTTCACGACGCACCTTGGTCTGGGTGACTTCAACGCCGCACTTTTCGCAGATCACGCCACGGTGCTTGAGGCGCTTGTACTTGCCGCACAGGCACTCGTAGTCCTTGATGGGGCCGAAGATCTTGGCGCAAAACAGGCCATCACGCTCGGGCTTGAAGGTGCGGTAGTTGATGGTTTCTGGCTTTTTCACCTCACCGAAAGACCAGGAACGGATCTTCTCAGGCGAAGCCATGCCGATGCGGATGGCATCGAAATGCTCATCGGGCGTGAATTGCTTGAACAGGTCGAGTAGCGATTTCATGTGACTCTTTCCTTTTCAAATTAAGAACGTTCGAGTTCGATGTCCAGGCCCAGGGAACGGATTTCCTTGACCAGCACATTGAACGACTCCGGCATGCCGGCTTCGATGGCGTGTTCGCCCTTGACGATGCTTTCGTACACCTTGGTACGACCTTGCACGTCATCGGACTTGACGGTGAGCATTTCCTGCAGAACGTAGGCGGCGCCGTAAGCTTCCAGCGCCCACACTTCCATTTCCCCGAAACGCTGACCACCGAACTGGGCCTTGCCGCCCAACGGTTGCTGCGTGACCAGGGAGTACGGGCCGGTGGAACGGGCGTGCATCTTGTCGTCGACCAAGTGGTGCAGCTTCAAGAAGTGCATGTAGCCGATGGTGGTCGGACGCTCGAACGGTTCACCTGTGCGGCCGTCGATCAGGTTGGCCTGGGTGCGTGCAGCGGTCAGGCCCTTGGTGGCAGCGATGTCGTCCGGGTAGGCCAGTTTCAGCATGGCGCGGATGTCCTCTTCGGCGGCACCGTCGAACACCGGGCTGGCGAAAGGCACGCCAGTCTTGAGGTTCTCGGCCATCTCGATGACGTCTTGGTCGCTCAGTTGGGACAGGTCTTCCTTGCGGCCATGTGCGTTGTACAGCTCTTCGAAGAACTTGCGCAGTTCAGCCAGACGGCTTTCAGCCTGCAGCATGTTGCCGATGCGCTGGCCAATGCCCTTGCCGGCCCAGCCCAAGTGGACTTCAAGCACCTGACCCACGTTCATCCGCGAAGGCACACCCAGCGGGTTCAGAACGATGTCGGCAGGGGTGCCGTCGGCCATGTAGGGCATGTCTTCGACCGGAACGATCTTGGACACCACACCCTTGTTACCGTGACGGCCGGCCATCTTGTCACCCGGCTGCAGACGACGCTTGACGGCCAGGTACACCTTGACCATCTTCAGCACGCCAGCAGGCAGTTCGTCGCCCTGGGTCAACTTCTTGCGCTTTTCTTCAAAAGCCAGGTCGAAGCTGTGACGGGTCTGCTCCAGCGAATTCTTGATGGATTCGAGCTGGGTGGCGACTTCGTCTTCAGCCGGACGGATATCGAACCAGTGGAACTTCTCGACCGAGCTCAGGTAAGCCTTGTCGAGCTTGGTGCCCTTGGCCAGCTTTTGCGGGCCGCCATTGGCAACGCGGCCGGTGAGCAGCTTTTCGATACGGTCGAAAGCGTCGGCCTCAACGATGCGCAACTGGTCGTTCAGGTCCAGGCGGAAGCGCTTGAGTTCATCGTCAATGATCTGCTGGGCACGCTTGTCGCGGGTGATGCCTTCACGGGTGAACACCTGCACATCGATCACGGTGCCTTGCGAGCCCTGATCCACACGCAGCGAAGTGTCCTTCACGTCGGAAGCCTTCTCACCGAAGATGGCACGCAGCAGCTTCTCTTCAGGCGTCAGCGTGGTTTCACCCTTGGGGGTGACCTTGCCCACCAGCACGTCGCCGGGTTGCACTTCGGCGCCGACGTAGATGATGCCCGACTCGTCGAGGCGGTTCAGCTGCTGTTCAGACAGGTTCGGGATGTCACGGGTGATTTCTTCAGCGCCCAGCTTGGTGTCACGGGCCATCACCACCAGTTCCTCGATGTGGATCGAGGTGTAGCGGTCGTCGGCCACCACGCGTTCGGAGATCAGGATCGAGTCTTCGAAGTTGTAGCCGTTCCAGGGCATGAAAGCGATCAGCATGTTCTGGCCGATGGCAATTTCACCCAGGTCGGTCGAGGCACCGTCAGCAATCACGTCACCCTTGGCCAGCTTGTCGCCACGCTTGACGATCGGACGCTGGTGGATGTTGGTGTTCTGGTTGGAACGCTGATACTTGATGAGGTTGTAGATGTCCACACCCACTTCACCGGCCACGGCTTCGTCGTCGTTCACACGCACCACAATGCGGGTAGCGTCGACGTAATCCACCACGCCACCACGGGTGGCAGTGACCACGGTGCCCGAGTCGACAGCTGCCACGCGCTCGATCCCGGTCCCCACCATGGGCTTCTCGGGACGCAGCACCGGCACGGCCTGACGCGACATGTTGGCACCCATCAAAGCGCGGTTCGCATCATCGTGCTCGAGGAACGGAACCAGCGAGGCAGCGACCGACACGATCTGGGCGGGCGACACGTCCATGTACTGCACGCGCTCGGCGCTCAGCAAGGTCGATTCACCCTTTTCACGGGCCGACACCAGGTCACCCGTCAGACGGCCTTCGGCGTCCAGAGTGGCATTGGCCTGGGCGATCACGTACTTGCCTTCTTCGATGGCCGACAGGTAATCGATCTGGTCGGTCACCTTGCCGTCCACCACGCGACGGTACGGGGTTTCGATGAAACCGTACTCGTTGAGGCGGGCGTACAGCGCCAGGGAGTTGATCAGACCGATGTTCGGACCTTCAGGCGTTTCAATCGGGCAGACGCGACCGTAGTGGGTCACGTGCACGTCACGCACTTCGAAGCCGGCGCGTTCGCGGGTCAAGCCACCCGGGCCAAGGGCCGACACACGGCGCTTGTGGGTGATTTCGGCCAGCGGGTTGGTCTGGTCCATGAACTGCGACAGCTGCGAGGCACCGAAGAACTCCTTGAGAGCCGCGGAAATCGGCTTGGAGTTGATCAGGTCGTGCGGCATCAGCGGCTCTTGCTCAGCCTGACCCAGACGTTCCTTCACGGCCTTTTCGATGCGAGCCAGACCTGTGCGGTATTGGTTCTCAGCCAGTTCACCCACGCAACGCACGCGGCGGTTGCCCAAGTGGTCGATGTCGTCGACTTCGCCATTGCCGTTGCGCAGATCCACCAGGATCTTGACCACAGCCAGGATGTCTTCGTTGGTCAGCACCATCGGACCCGTCGACTCTTCGCGACCGATCTTGGCGTTGAACTTCATGCGCCCGACGCGCGACAGATCGTAGGTGTCGGGGTTGTAGAACAGGCGCTGAAACAGAGCCTGCACAGCGTCTTCGGTGGGCGGCTCGCCTGGGCGCATCATGCGGTAGATGGCCACACGGGCAGCGAACTCGTCGTTGGTTTCGTCCGTGCGCAGGGTCTGCGAGATGTACGGACCTTGGTCCAGTTCATTCGTGTAGATGCACTGCAGATCGAGGATGCCGGCGCTGCGCAGCTTCTTCAGCAGCGCTTCGGTCAGCTCATCGTTGGCCTTGGCCAGAATTTCGCCAGTGTCGCCGTCCACGATGTTGCGAGCCACAACGCGGCCGATCAGGAAGTCTTCAGGCACGCTGACATGGGTGGTGCCCGATTGCTCGAGCTCACGGGTGTGGCGCGCCGTGATGCGCTTGTCCTTGGCCACCACCACCTTGCCGGACTTGTCGGTGATGTCAAAACGAGCCACCTCGCCGCGCAGGCGCTCGGGCACGAATTCCATCTGTGCACCGCTGTCCATCAGGCGGAAATTGTCGTTGACAAAGAAGTTGGCCAGGATCGACTCAGGGTTCAGGCCGATGGCCTTGAGCAGAGTCGTGACCGGCATCTTGCGACGGCGGTCCACGCGGAAGTACAGCAGGTCTTTGGGATCGAATTCGAAGTCGAGCCAGGAGCCGCGGTAAGGAATCACGCGGGCCGAGAACAGCAACTTGCCCGAACTGTGGGTCTTGCCCTTGTCGTGCTCGAAGAACACACCAGGCGAACGGTGCAACTGAGACACGATCACGCGCTCAGTGCCGTTGATGATGAACGAGCCCTTGTCGGTCATCAGGGGCACTTCGCCCATGTAGACCTCTTGCTCCTTCACTTCCTTGACCACCTTGGACTGGGCGCTGGAAGATTCGCGGTCGTAAATGATCAACTGAACTTTGGCGCGCACAGCCGATGCGAAGGTCAAACCACGGGTTTGGCATTCACGAACATCGAACGCGGGTTTGGCGAGGTTGTACTCGACAAACTTCATCTCCACGAAACCGTTGTGCGAGACGATGGGGAAGGCAGCCTGAAAAGCGGCCTGCAGACCTTCGTTGGTGCGTTTCTGGGGGGCAACATCTGCTTGCAGGAATGCAGTGTAGGCATCCTTCTGCATCTGCAGCAGGTAAGGCACTTCGAGCACGCTGTCGCGGCTGCCGAAACTTTTGCGGATTCGCTTGCGTTCGGTGTATGAATAGGCCATGAAATCTCCGGGCAAAGACATGAGTCCTGGGTCTTCGACGACTGGACCCGCGGGACGGTGGTGCACGCTGGGCACACACGTGCGGGCTTGGCGGTTGGCCACTACCAACCATGGCTGACGGCGATGCATTGCACATCACCCGGACCAAGGCATCTTCTGCTGTCGGGGTCAGAAGACACTCAAAAGCTGCCAGTCTGCAGCTTTTGGGTGCGCTCTGTGAGACGCATCCAATAAGCACCAAAGGCTGGAGGCCCTTTGTGAGCACTCCAGCCTCTGAGCGAGACCCAATTACTTGAGTTCGACCTTGGCGCCAGCTTCTTCCAGCTTCTTCTTGGCAGCTTCGGCGTCGGCCTTGGCAATGCCTTCCTTGACGGCCTTGGGAGCGCCGTCGACCAGGTCCTTGGCTTCCTTCAGACCCAGGCCGGTGATTTCACGCACGGCCTTGATGACGGACACCTTGTTGGCGCCAGCTTCGAGCAGAACGACGTTGAATTCGGTCTTCTCTTCAACGACAGCAGCAGCAGCGCCGCCACCAGCAGCAGGAGCGGCCATGGCGGCAGCGCTCACGCCAAACTTCTCTTCGATGGCCTTGACCAGGTCGTTGAGTTCGAGGACCGTCATGCTGTCGAGAGCGGTCAGAAATGCGTCTTTATCGAATGCCATTTTTAAATTCCTAACAATTGGTTCAAGGTTGCTGTGGGCTCAAGCAGCCACAGCAGCTTCTTCGGTTGCGCCTTCGCCTTTTTTGGCCGCCAAAGCACCCAGCACCACGGCGGTGCGGGAGATCGGGGACATCAGCAAGCCACACAACTGGGCCAGCAACACTTCCTTCGACGGAATGTTGGCCAGTTGCTTAACGCCGTTCACATCCAGGGCTTTACCTGCGAAAGCGCCGCCGCGAATCACCAACTTGTCGTTGGTCTTCGCGAAATCGGCCACCACCTTAGCGGCAGCCACAGCGTCTTCGGAGAAGCCATAGATCAGCGGACCAGTCATCTGGTCGGCGACAACGTCAAACTGGCTGCCAGCCACAGCACGACGGGCCAGGGTGTTCTTCAGAACACTCAGGCTCACGCCCTTGCTGCGAGCATCAACGCGCAGTTTGGTCATGTCAGCGACCGTGATGCCACGGTATTCCGCGATCACGAGCGTTTGAGCTTTAGCGGCGAGGCTGGTCACTTCGGAAATGACCGCTTCTTTCTCACTGCGATTCAGACTCAAGGTCTACTCCTTCAAAATGCGTCTCAGGATCACTCCTTCGACGCGCCTTAGTGCAGCGACCAACTGTTTTGGAAAATTTCCATCTGCAGCGGGATCGCCATCTGCGCTGGCCCCTCGGGTATTAAGTGATGGCCTTTCAGCCCCCACACCAGCGGTCTTGGATGGCCCTGCGATCTCTTTCAAGACCTCAGGCCCACCACACCAGAGGACTGACGTCCCCTGACGATTTCTTGCTCGAAGCGATCAGGCTGCGATGGTTTGGGTGTCGACGCGAACGCCCACGCCCATGGTCGACGACACGGCAACCTTGCGCAGGTAAACACCCTTGCTGGTCGCTGGCTTGGCCTTGTTCAGTGCATCCACGAGAGCAGCCAGGTTGCCCTGGAGCTTGTCGGTGTCGAACGAACGACGGCCGATGGTGGAGTGAACGATACCGGCCTTGTCGACGCGGAATTGCACCTGACCAGCCTTGGCGTTGCGCACAGCGGTGGCAACGTCGGGGGTCACGGTACCCACCTTGGGGTTAGGCATCAAACCGCGCGGGCCCAGGATCTGACCCAGAGTACCGACGATGCGCATGGCATCGGGGGCAGCAATCACGATATCGAAGGGCATGTCACCAGCCTTCACCTGGGCAGCCAGGTCGTCCATGCCAACCACGTCAGCGCCAGCGGCCTTGGCTTCTTCAGCCTTGGCACCTTGGGCGAACACAGCCACACGCTTGGTCTTGCCGGTACCGTTGGGCAGCACCACGGCGCCACGAACGACTTGATCCGACTTCTTAGCGTCAATGCCAAGCTGCACAGCCACGTCGATGGACTCATCGAACTTGGCGGTAGCATGCTCTTTCACCAGGGTGATGGCGTCGTTCAGCGCGTACAGCTTGTTGCTGTCAACCTTGCCTTGCAGGGCTTTTGCTTTTTTGGTGAGCTTAGTCATCACAGACCCTCCACCGTCACGCCCATGGAGCGTGCGGAACCAGCGATGGTACGAATTGCGGCATCAACGCTGGCTGCGTTCATGTCCTTCATCTTGGTCTTGGCGATTTCTTCGAGCTGAGCGCGAGTGATCTTGCCAACCTTGTCGCTGTGCGGACGAGCAGAGCCCTTGTCCAGCTTGATGGCCTTCTTGATCAAAGTCGTCGCAGGCGGCGTCTTGATGATGAAGGTGAAGCTCTTGTCAGCGAACGCGGTGATGACCACGGGCAGCGGCAGACCTGGCTCAACACCTTGAGTCTGAGCGTTGAACGCCTTGCAGAACTCCATGATGTTCAGGCCGCGTTGACCCAGTGCCGGGCCGATCGGTGGGGACGGGTTGGCCTTGCCAGCTGGCACTTGCAGCTTCACAAAACCGACGATTTTCTTCGCCATGCTTTACTCCTTGCGGGTCAAACGCCATGCAGGTCAAGCAACCAGCACATGGCTTCCCGGGGTTAACGACTCTGAATTTGACGTTGTACCGAGTCGGGTGGCACAACAACCGGCAAGCCGGAGAAACTCAGGTCTTTTCGACCTGCGTGAACTCGAGCTCAACAGGCGTGGCACGACCAAAGATGGTCACAGACACACGAACCTTGCTCTTTTCATAGTTCACTTCTTCCACCGAGCCATTGAAGTCGGTGAAAGGACCTTCCTTGACACGAACCAGTTCGCCAACCACAAACTCAACCTTGTGGCGTGGCTTGTCCGTGCCTTCTTGCATCTGGCTGACGATCTTCTGAACTTCTTCTTCAGAGATTGGAGCAGGACGGTTCTTGGCCCCACCCACAAAGCCAGTCACCTTGTTGGTGTGCTTCACCAAATGCCAGGACTCATCGTCCATCACCATCTCGACCAGCACGTAGCCAGGGAAAAAGCGGCGCTCAGTGGTTTTGCGCTGGCCATTCTTCATTTCAACCACTTCTTCGGTCGGAACGAGAATGCGCCCAAACTTGTGCTGCATGCCAGCACGGTTGATACGCTCTGTGATGTTGCGTTCAACCGCCTTTTCCATACCCGAATAGGCATGGACAACATACCAACGCAGATCGGGATTGGTGGGGGTGGCAGCCACCGGGGCCACCGAGTTGTCAACAGCGTCAGTCATTATCGTTTCCACCCCAGAATCAAGTCGTAGAACAACCACTCAAGGGTCTTGTCGGTGAACCACAAGAACAAAGCCATGATCACGACAAAGCCAAAAACATACGCAGTAATCTGAATGGCCTCTTTGCGGGTAGGCCAGACAACCTTGCGCACTTCACGCACAGCCTCTCGGCCGAATGCAACCAACTGGCGGCCCGACTCCGAGGTCAGGAACACAGCACCTGCAGCGACCAAACCCACAATCAGTGCAGCCCACTGCGCCAACGCGCCCTGTTGAGTCAGCAGATAGAACGCCACCAAGGCCGCAAGCACCAATGCGCCTGCAGCCACGAGCTTGGCCTTGTCGGCCCCTGTGTTGACAGTTTCAACCTGTGAAGTTGCCATGATGGGCTGGATTCCGCTTCAAATTTGTTGCGTGTCCTGAGACACAGAAGCCCGTCAGGGCTTGACGGGCTTTTGATGCCACCTTCAGGTGGCAGGGGCAGTAGGAATCGAACCTACAACCTTCGGTTTTGGAGACCGACGCTCTGCCAATTGAGCTATACCCCTCCGAGACAATTACTCGATAATGGTCGCAACCACGCCGGCGCCCACAGTCTTGCCACCTTCACGGATGGCGAAACGCAGACCTTCTTCCATGGCGATGGGGTTGATCAGCTTCACA
>NZ_JBWKWP010000027.1:0-59619 GCF_059422285.1 Curvibacter sp. GW821-FHT01G03 | reverse complement strand
GGTGGCGGGGTTGATGGTTTCGAAGTAGTCGCGGCCGGCGACGCTCTGGCCGTTGATCAGGTGCTGGATCTGTTGCATGGGTGTCTTTCCTTGGATGGGTTCAGGCGGCTCAGGCTGCGGCTGTAGCGGTTGGGGCGGTTGGGGCGAAGGCGGCATCGCCGACCAGGGTGTTGACCAGGCGGCCAATGCCGTCGATCTCGGTCACCACCTCGTCGCCGGCTTTCACGTTGACCACGCCTTCGGGCGTGCCGGTCAGGATCACGTCGCCGGCCTGCAAGGTCATGAAGCTGCTCAGGTACTCGATCAGCTCGGGCACGTTGTGGACCAGGTCGCGGGTGTGGCCCTGCTGCGTGAGCTGGCCGTTGACGGTGGTGCGCAGTGCCAGCTGATGCGGGTCGGGCACGGCGGCGGCGTCGACCAGCCAGGGGCCGAGCACGGTGGCGCCGTCGCGGTTCTTCACGCGCAGGTTGGGGCGGTACCAGTTCTCCAGGTAGTCGCGGATCGCGTAGTCGTTGCACACGGTGTAGCCAGCCACATGGGCCAGGGCCTGCTCGCGCGAGACGCGGCGGGCGGTCTTGCCGATCACCACCGCCAGCTCACACTCGTAGTGCATGAACTGCACCGCATCGGGCCGGTAGGTCTGCCCGCGGTGGCCGATCACCGCGTTGGGGCCCTTGAGGAACACCAGGGGCTCGTCCTTGGTGGTGACGGTGAGCTCGCCCGACAG
This sequence comes from Curvibacter sp. GW821-FHT01G03, assembly GCF_059422285.1. Classification (NCBI taxonomy): domain Bacteria; kingdom Pseudomonadati; phylum Pseudomonadota; class Betaproteobacteria; order Burkholderiales; family Comamonadaceae; genus Curvibacter; species Curvibacter sp. GW821-FHT01G03. The sequence goes on along the minus strand of NZ_JBWKWP010000027.1, from coordinate 58,892 downwards.
CTCGCGCAGGTGGTCGGCGTAGTTCAGGCCCAGCGCGATGATGGTGCCCACCTCGAAGGGGGGCAGCCACACCACCTGGTCCTCAGCCAGGACACGGCCATCGGCCAGGCGGATCTGTTGCTCGCCATGGGGCGTGGCGGTGTGGATGGCACCGGCATAGGCCACACGGGCTGTGTGGGTGGGGTGGGTGGGGTGGGGCGTGTGACTCATGCGGCGCTTTCTTGCTCGCGGACCAGGGGGGTGCTGAGGTGGCCGATGCCATCGATCTCGATGCGCACCGTCTGGCCGGCGCGGGCCAGGGGCGCGCCTTGCGAGCCGCCCAGCGTGAGGATGTCGCCCGGCATCAGGGTCATGAAGGCGCTGACATCGGCGATCAACTGCGCCACTCCCCGAAAGCGGTCGCCGGTGCTGCTGACCTGCACCAACTGCCCGTCGATCAGCACCCGCAGCTCCAGCGCGTCGGGCAGTGGCACCTGGGCGGCCGGCACGACGTGTTCGCCCAGCGGGCAGAAGCCGTCACGGGCCTTCAGCCGCACCGAGGGCCGGTAGAACTGGCTGTGGGGCAGGCTGATGTCGTTCACCACCAGGTAGCCGGCCACATGACTCAGGGCGGCCTCCGGGGCAACGCGGGTGCATTGGTGCCCGATCACGATGCCCAGTTGGGCGCTGATTTCGACCTGGCCTGGTTCGTCGGGCACGGCCACAGGCTGGCCGCTGCGGGCCAGGGTGTTGCGCGGCTTCACAAACAGCACGGGGGCCTTGGGGGCCGCTTTGTAAGGCGCCTGCTCAATGGCTTCGCCGAGGGCGTACAGGGCCGGGCGGTGGTTCATCAGGACGCCATACACCGTGCCGGTGAGGCGGAACGGCGCAACATCCAGGGAGGGGATTGGGAGGGTGTGGTGCATGTTATTCACTAATATGTGAGCAAGTATATTGCTAACATCTTAGTGAAGTAAACAGGCTTCGAGCTGCTTTGTTGATGCGGGTCAGATTTCAGGGATGATCAGGGGATGGACAAGAACGCTGCCAAGGTGATCCACCACCGCAACCTGCCGCTGCTGCTGTTGCAGTCTCGCGAGGCCGTGCTGGCCCGCTTCCGCCCCTTGCTGAACCAGCAGGGCGTGACCGAGCAACAGTGGCGGGTGATCCGGGCCCTCGATGAATTCGGCCCCATGGAGCCGCGTCAGATCGGCAGCATGTGCTGCATCTCCAGCCCCAGCATGGCCGGCATCCTGGCGCGCATGGATGACCTGGGCCTGATCTCACGCCAGCGCATGGAGCAGGACCAGCGCCGGGTGATGGTGGCCGTTACGGCCAAGGGCTGCGACACGGTGGCCGCGCTGGCGCCGCTGATCGAGGCCTGCTACAAGGACATCGAGGGTGTCATTGGCGCCGACTTCACCCACCTGCTCTACGACATGCTCGACGCGCTGACCAGCCGCCTCAACGAGGGGCGCGAGGGTGGGATGGGCGAGGGGGATTGAGCCAGGGTCTGTCCAGTGGACTTCAATCCAGCGGGGGCGCGGTCTTCAGCACATCGGCCACCGCGGCCTTCCACAAGGCCGCCTGGGCGAGGGTTCCGTGCCCACCCGTGCTGGGCGATCCGGGCACGATGTGCTGCGCCCCGTGACGGACCCGCTGCAGCTCGCGCTCCAGCACGCCCAGATCGGGCGGGTTGCGCTCGTCGTCGGCTGAGTTGATGGCCAGCACCCGGGCCCGGATGCGCTCCAGCCCGGCAGAGGGGTCGTAGTCGCCCGAGGCCTCCCACTGGTAGAGGTGGTCATTGGCATCGCCCTTGAATGGGGCTTGCAAACGCTGGTTGAGCAACTGGTCGGCCTTCTCGCGGGTGGGCGCCTGCCGGTACAGCGCCTGGTTGCCGCCGTTGGTGGCCAGGTTGAAGTACACCGAGGCAAAGCGCAGGCTGGGCGGCTGCTCGCTGTAGTCGCCGTTCTGCCAGGCCGGGTCGTTGCGGATCGAGTCGATCACCAGCCGCCGCAGCATCCAGTTGCGCCCCGCCATCGGCACTGGCAGCGCGGCCATGGGCACCGCGATGTCCATGAAATCGGGGTATTGCTGGGCCCACAGCCAGGTGTGCATGCCGCCCATCGAATACCCCAGCACCATGCGCAGGTGGCGTATGCCCAGGTGCTCGGTCACCAGCCGGTACTGGGCCCGCACCATGTCTTCGTAGTTGTAATGTGGAAAGCGCGTGCGCAAGCCCTGCGACGGCCGCGACGACTCGCCCGTGCCGATGCCATCGGGCAGGATGATGAAGTAGCGGCTGGCATCCAGCGGCTGGCCCGGCCCGAACAGCTCGCCGCCAAAGCCGGGCGTGAGCAGGCCCTTGCCCGAGCCCAGCGTGCCGTGCAGCACCAGCACGGCGGGTTTGTCGGGCGAGCCCAGGGTGGTGTAGTGCAGGCTCAGCTCCGGCAGCGTGCTGCCGTCATGGAAGCGGAAATCCTGCACCCGCCAATCCCCCTCACGAGGCGGCGGCAGATCGGCTGCATGCGTTGGGGATGAAAGCGTGACAGCAGAGAGGACCATGGCAGCGAGCAGGTGGACGAAACGAAAGAACCTCTTCCGACAGCCCCTGAGCAAGGTGTGCAGGGGAACGTGGGGGCGGGGCGTGGTGTGCATGCGTTTCAATCTACTGCAAAGGCTGCGTTCTGCATCGGGGCCTCAGGGTTTGTCTGGGGCTGATGGCGCCTGCTGATTCAAATAAGGTCACTTATAGTGGCCTAAATAGCTTTGATACGCCTTTAAATAGACCACTTTGGTGGTACAAATGAATATGACCGCCGAAACCATGATCCAGATCCATCGCCACGGCGAGTGGATTGACGCCGCCAAGCTGGTGCAGTTGGGCCCTGGGCGTTGTCGACTGGAGTATGAGCAGACCTATATTTTTTCGAGTGACCCTTGGCCGCTGTCATTGAATCTGCCGGTGCAGTTCAACGACATGAGTTTCACGCAGCCCACAGGGGGGGCGCTCGATGCGCCGCAATTTGACTTGCCACCTTTTCTCTTCGATCTGGTGCCGCAAGGGCGTGGCCGGCACCTGCTCGCTCGCGAACTGCACTTGCCCGATGTCGAAGGGGTGGAGTTGCCGCTGTTGATGGCTGGCGCCTTCAACCCGATTGGTTGCCTGCGCTTGAGTTCGGCCCTGGGCTTTTACCAAGGTTACGTTGATCGCCACACCGGTGGGCGCGACTGGCGCGTTGGCGTCGAAATGACCGAGATCGTGAGCCACTCCGAGGCATTTCTGGAGCAACTTTCGTTGCACGCGCTGTTGGCCAGCGGTACCACAGGCGCTCAAGGGGCGGCGCCCAAATTCCTGCTGAGTCGGGACAGGGGCGGTCTCTGGTACCCGGATATGGCGCTCGACGATGACTTGGCTGCAGAGCACTGGCTCCTGAAGCTCCCTCGCGGGCGCAAGGATGAGGATCGTCTGGTTCTGCGCAACGAGGCGGCTTACCTGCGCGTGGCCAAAGCCTGCGGCATTCGCGTGCATGCCGAACCCGAGTTGCTCAACGAGATGCTGTTCGTACGCCGCTTTGACCGGCAAGTGGATGAACATGGCCAACTGCATCGGCTGCACCAGGAAAGCCTGGCATCGCTGGCCCAACTGAAAGGTTTTGCACCGGCGACCTCGCACAATGAGTTGCTGGATGCCCTGCGTCGCCACGTTCATGAACCACTGACGGAAGCCATTGAGTACCTCCAGCGTGATGCCCTGAACCAGGCATTGCGCAACACGGACAACCATGCGCGCAACACGGCCGTGCAGCGGCTCATCGACGGCCGTGTGCAGCTCACCCCTCTCTTTGACTTTGCGCCCATGTACAAGGACCCGGAAATGATCCCTCGCGCCGTGCACTGGCTGGATCCGAATGGCCGGCGTGTGGACGATTGGTCCACGATCCTGCACGCCATCGACTGGGATTCAGGTGAGCACGATATCGTCGCGCGCGCACTGCATGACTTCGCTGCCACAGTCGCGGACCTGCCCGAGACCATGCGCGATGTCGGCGTCGAGGCGGCGGTGATCGAGGATTGCCGTGGCGCCATCGATCGGGTGGCGAAAAGCCTGGGTCGTCTCTTGCCGGGCTGAAAGAACATGGACCAGCGCATCAAGCACCAGAACCCCGAACGCGACGCCGAACTGCGCCGCACGCTGTTCGAGGGCGTGATGAAGAATCAGCTCTCGCTGGGTGAAGCCGTCAAGCTCATGCAAAAGGTCAGCCGCCTCACGCAAGCCGAGTTTGCCGCCCACCGGGGCGTGAGCACACGTGTGCTCAAGGAGATCATGGCCGGCAGTGCCAACCCGACTGTGGAGACGCTGAACAAGATCGCCAGCATCTTCGGCCTGGAAGTGGGTTTTGTCGCCAAGCGGCCTGTCGTTGAGCCGAGCCAACAAAGCCGCCGGATCATTCCGCCCGATCAAGCGCCAGGCGCTGCATCGGCGAAGCCGGCTTCAAGCTCCAGCCGGCCGCCGGCGTGAAGTGCGGCTTCATGGGCGACCTCGGGTGAGAGGCGTTGCATGGTCGCTTCACAGCCGTTTCATCGGCTGCCGATCGGCGGGGTGCATCAGCCAGGCGCCTCGCCTTCGTTCAGTCCGGGCCGCCCAGGCTGCCCGATGTCGCCACCTGCTCGCCGGCCAGCCCGGTGGTGCACTTCAATGCAGGCACGCATCGGCTGGTGGCGCTCGCCTGAGGCAATGGGCCGCAGTGCCCTGGCTGATCTGCGGCGCAACCGGGCGGTTCAGTACCTGAACAGGGGGCCACAGGTCCGCCGAAGATGATTTGGACCTTTGAATATGGAGATCGTGGACCACCATTGAAACGGAGAATCACCATGGTCAAAAATGGCATGCGTCCCATCCACCCGGGCGAGATCTTGAGGGAGGAATACCTCAAGCCGCTGGGCATCAGGGTGCATGCCTTGGCCAAGGCCTTGAAGGTGCCTCCCTCCAGGATCAGGGACATCGTGCTGGAGCGTCGCGGGGTCAGCCCAGACAGTGCGCTGCGTCTGGCGCGCTATTTCGGTGGTGATGCCCCATCCTGGCTCAACCTGCAACAGGCCTACGACCTCAAGGTGGCCGAGGCAGCCCTTGCAACGGTGCTTGAGCAGGAAATTCAGCCCTATTCAGCGGCGGCCGCGGCCGCCATGGCGCCTCAGGGTGATGAGGATCTTGCCTGGGCCACTTGATGTGGGCTTGTCTTGCGTCGCTCGGGCCGCTCAGGGCCGGGTCTAGTCGGTCGATGCGGCCCAGGCCTGCGTCCTGGCTGGCGTGTGAGTACAGCGCCGCCTGTAGCCGCATCGGGGCCTCAGGGTGGGTCTGGGGATGGACTGCCCTCGGCGTGTGCTGACATGCGGCGCATCAGGGCGGCTCAGTACCGCACAGCGGGCCATCAGACCGGCGGCCAATGGGGGATGCTTGAAAGCATGTGTCCCCGTCAGCCCATCTGCCCATGAACCCACGCGAACCGCACCTTGTTGCCACCGACCGGATCAGCCCGCGTCTGCTGCACTATTTTCTGGCCGTGGCTGAGGAGTTGAGTTTCAGCCAGGCCGCGCAGCGGTTGCACATGTCGCAACCACCGCTGAGCCAGCACATCAAAGAGCTGGAGGCCCAACTGGGCACCCAGCTGTTCCAGCGCAGCACACGCCGGGTCGAACTCACTGAGGCCGGCGCCGTGCTGCTGCGCGAGATGCGCCAGGTCCATCAGCACACCCAGCGCTCGCTGCAGCAGGTCAGCCAGATCGGCCGTGGCCTGAGTGGGCAGGTGCGCATCGGCCTGGTTGGCAGTGCCGTCTGGGGTGAGTTGTTGCCTGCATTGCGGCGTTTGGGCGCGGATTGCCCCGAACTGCGGTGGTGCTTCGAGGAGCTCACCCCTCAGCAGCAGGTTGAGGCCCTGCTGCAACATCGCATCGATCTTGGCCTTTGGCGTGAGGCCCCCAGCGCTGGCTTGCCACCAAGCCTGGAGAGTCGCCTGATTCAGACCGAGGCCCTGCGCGTGGCCCTGCCCGGCAGGCACAGGTTGCTCAAGGCCTGTCGCGGGGCACTGCCCTTGCAGACCTTGAGCGAGGAACCCTTCATCTGGGTCTCGTCGGGCCCGCATGGCCTGGGCAGCTATCTGGCACGGTCGCTGCCGGTTCGCGGGCTTGCGCCCCGTGCCGGGCACCGGGTGCAGGAGCCCCAGACCGCGCTGGCCCTGGTGGCTGCCGGCTACGGGGTCACCTTGCTGCCCGAGCGCTATGCCCGCATCGGCTGGCCTGGCGTGGGTTTCAGGCCTCTGCGCGAAGACCTGCGGGCCGATCTCTATGCGGTGTTCCACGCCCAGGCTTGCCTGCCGGCCGTGCACACCCTGCTCCAGTATTGGGCCCAGAGCCTGGACGATGTGGGCCCCGCTGACTGAGTAGTCCGCTGGTCTGGTGTATTGAACCGAAGCGCTCATCGCGGGCAGGCCCTTATACCGTCTGTTGGCGCATTGGTACCACTGGCGATCCCCCCAGGCCCGATTCAGCGCCTCCCGCTCTCAATCGCGGGGGCAAACAGTCTTGGATTCAGGGCGGCTGGCCTCCTAGGATGCCTCCAGTCCGCCGGGATCGCGAGTTGCACACCTCGGCGCCTTCTCGACCGTACCCAGGAGCCACTCCATGCCCAACCTCGACACGGCCCACGCTGCCGCCCAGCACTTGCAACACCATTTGCCTGCGTTCAAGCCGCGCGCGGGGCTGATTCTTGGCTCGGGCCTGGGCGACCTGGCCGATGCACTGCAAGAGGCCCAGGTCTTCCCTTACGCTGATCTGCCGGGCTTTCCGCGCAGCACCGTGGTTGGCCATGCTGGCGAGTTGGTGGCAGGTTGGCTCGATGGTCAAGCCGTGCTGTGCCTGAAGGGGCGTGGTCATTTTTACGAAGGCCGTGGCATGGCGGTGATGGCCAGTGCCGTGCGCACGCTGCGCCTGCTGGGCTGTGAGTTCCTGCTTGTCACCAATGCGGCCGGTTCGCTGCGCCCTGAAGTCGGTCCAGGCCGTCTGGTGGCCTTGAACGATCACATCAATTTCATGCCCGAGTCGCCCCTGGTCGGCCCGAACGACGAGCGCTTTGGCCCTCGTTTCTTCAGCCTCGCCAATGCCTACGACGCGGGGCTACGGCAACACCTGCACCGGGTGGCAGGGCGCCTGGACATCCCGCTGGCCGAGGGCGTGTTTGCTGCCTACACCGGACCCAATTTTGAGACGCCCGCCGAGATCCGCATGATGCGGCAGCTGGGCTGCGATGTGGTGGGCATGTCTGTCGTGCCCGAGGTCATCGCGGCCCGGCATTGTGGTCTCAAGGTGTTGGCGGTGTCGGCCATCACCAACCTGGCCGAAGGGCTCTCGGATACCCCGTTGTCGCATGAGCAGACGCTGCAGTGTGCGGCTTTGGCCGCGCGCGATTTCAAGCGCCTGATTCGTGGCTTTTTCGCCGATTTGCCCCCCCGTGCCTGAGCACCAAATCCTACCGCTCCCCTCCCTGGCCTCTCCTGGCTCCCCCCGAAGTTCATCCAGCCCACCATGACCCCCCTGCCATTGCACCCCGAGCTAGAAGCTCGCCGCCGCATCGTTTCGCTGATGGATCTGACCTCTCTCAACCCAGAGGACACCGACGCCAGCATCCAGGCCCTGTGCCAACGCGTCGACACCCCCTTGGGGTTGCCCGCAGCGGTCTGCATCGGGCCTGATCACGTCGGCATCGCGGTGCGCACCTTGAGCGACAAGGGCCTGCGCCCTGCGGTGCGCATCGCCACCGTGGCCAACTTTCCCGATGGCACCGGTAGCCCTGCCGAGGTGGTACCGGCGGTGCACGTTGCCCTGGAGGCCGGAGCCGATGAGATTGATCTGGTCCTGCCCTGGCGCCGCCTGATCGTCGGTGACCTGCGTGCCAGTGAAAGCCTGGTGAAGGCCTGTCGGGCCGCCTGCGAAGACCGGGTGCTCAAAGTCATTCTGGAAAGCGGCGAGTTGATGGGGCCCGGGCTGGTCCGCACTGCTGCGGCCATCGCCCTGGAGGCCGGGGCCGATTTCCTCAAGACTTCCACCGGCAAGGTGCCTGTCAACGCGACCCCGGAGGCCGCTCGCCTCATGCTGGTGGAGATCGCGGCGCGCAATCCGGCCTGTGGCTTCAAGGCCGCAGGCGGTCTGCGCAGCCAGGCCCAGGCCCAGGTCTATCTGGACCTGGCGGCTGAGTTGATGGGGCCGGGCTGGGTCGGTGCAAGTCACCTCCGACTGGGGGCGTCCGGCCTGCTTGACCAGTTGTTGTCCGGCCCCGGCCCTGCGTGCGCCGGCTCGTCCTATTGAAGCCCAGGAAAGGATACACACCATGAGCCGAGTCTTTGTCCTGGTGCTGGATTCTTTGGGCCTCGGGGGGGCACCTGACGCCGTGCAGTTCGGTGATGAGGGGAGCAACACCTTGCTTCACATTGCCCAGGCTTGCGCCGCAGGCCAGTGTGACGGTGCGCAACGACGTGGACCGTTGCAACTGCCTCAACTGGTTGGCCTGGGGCTCTCGCAGGCCCTGGCGCTGGCCTGCGGCCAGGGCCTGCCCGGTGACACCACGCCGCCTCACGGGGCCTGGGCTGCTGCCAATGAACTCAGCCGTGGCAAAGACACGCCTTCCGGGCACTGGGAGATGATGGGGGTGCCTGTGGAACAGGACTGGGGCTACTTTGTCCCCGATCCTGGGGGCTGTTGCTTTCCTCCGGCCCTGCTGCAGGCTGCTGGCCGCCCGCTGGGCATCCGTGGCTGGTTGGGCGACTGTCACGCTTCCGGTACCGAGATCATTGCCCGCCTGGGTCAGCAGCACCTTGAGAGCGGCTGGCCCATCGTCTATACCTCGGCCGACTCGGTGGTGCAGATCGCCTGCCATGAGAGCGCCTTCGGCCTGGATCGCCTGTACCGCCTGTGCGAGTCGATGCGGCGTGAAGCCGATGCCCTGCGCATCGGTCGTGTGATCGCCCGCCCCTTCACGGGTCATGATCCGGCCAGCTTCGAGCGCACGGACCATCGCCGCGACTACGCGATGCCACCTCCCGCCGCCACCTTGCTGGAGCGTCTCAGCGAGGCCGGCGGTCAGACCATTGCGGTGGGCAAGATCGCCGACATCTTTGCGCATCGGGGCATTGGCAAGGCAGTGCCCGCCTACGGCCATGAGGCTTTGATGCAGGCCACGCTCGATCAGGTGCGGCAAGCGCCGGAGGGCAGCCTGACGATGAGCAATTTTGTCGATTTCGACCAGCGCTTCGGCCATCGGCGCGATGTCGCTGGCTACGCCCAGGCGCTGGAGCATTTCGACGTCCTGCTGCCGGGCCTGTTGCAGGCTTTGCGGGTCGACGACCTGCTGTTGATCAGCGCCGACCATGGTTGCGACCCGAGCTGGCCGGGCTCCGACCACACCCGCGAAAGGGTGCCCTTGCTGGCCTGGGGCCCGCGGGTGCGGGCCGGCGCGCAGGGCCTGCGCGAGAGCTTCGCCGACCTCGGCCAGACCGCCGCGGCCTGGTTGGGTCAGCCTCCGCTGGCGCACGGCCGTGCCTTGGCACTGGGCCCAGGCCCGCGCTCAAGGTCGAACTGAGCTCTGAACGAGGCGCTCGTCTCAGCCGTCGTGCCCGAATCAACCCCGACCCCGCAGCCCTACACCCCTGGAGACGTTCATGGACATCCGCAGCCGCCTCAAGATCATGGCCTTTCTGCAGTATTTCATTTGGGGTAGCTGGGTGGTGACGCTGGGGGCCTACCTGATTCGAGAGCTGGGCTTCAACGGCTCGCAGGTCGGCAACATCTACAGCGCCAAGGGGTTGGCCGCCGTGGTCATGCCGGCCCTGCTGGGCTGGGTGGCCGATCGCTTCCTGCCCGTGCACAGGCTCTACGGTCTTTGTCACCTGCTCAGTGCCGGCACCTTGTTCCTGGCGGCTGATACCCGAGGGACCGATGCCCTGTTCCTGGTCATGCTGCTCAACATGATGGCTTACATGCCCACCATGGCTCTGTCCAATGCCCTGTGCTACCAATGCCTCACGCAGGCCGGATTGGATCGGGTGCGCTGGTTTCCACCCGTACGGGTGTTCGGTACGCTGGGTTTCATGGCCGGCATGTGGTGTATCAGCCTCTTGCAGTTCGAGCTCAGTGCCATGCAGTTGCGCGTGGCGGGCGGTGCCTCCTTGCTGCTGGCGGTGTACTCGATGACGCTGCCTGCCTTGGCTCGCCCCTCTCCCACTGTGCAGGCACAGGCGGGAGCCGAGGGGCATCGGCCCGGCTGGCTTTGGCTTTGGCGGCAGCCCGGCATGGCGGTGTTCTTTGGTTTTGCGGTGCTGCTGGGTGCGGTGCTTCAGATCACCAATACCTTTGGCAGCCCTTTTCTGCATGATTTCGCGAGCCAGGCTGCCTTCCGTGACAGTCTGGTGGTGCGATACCCGGCGATGCTGCTGTCGGTGTCCCAGATGTCCGAACTGCTATTCATCCTGACCATTCCGTGGTTTCTGCGCCGCTTCGGCATCAAGACGGTCATGTTGGTCAGCATGCTGGCCTGGACCCTGCGTTTCGGCTTTTTTGCCCTCGGTGACCCCAGCGCCTGGGGCATGGTGTTCCTGCTGCTGTCCATGCTGGTCTATGGCTGTGCCTTTGACTTCTTCAATATCTCGGGTTCGCTGTTCGTTGAGCAGTCCTGCCCGCCTGAGATGCGTGCCGGTGCCCAGGGCCTGTTCATGACCCTGGTCAACGGCATCGGGGCTTTTGCCGGAGCTCAGATCAGCGGTTGGGTGGTCGATCGCTTTAGCTACGACGGGGCACGCAACTGGCCTGCCATCTGGCTTGTATTCGCGGTTTACACGCTGGTGCTGGCCATCGTTTTCGCCGCGGTGTTCCGTCCGCCTCCGCCCCCTGCGGCCCAGAAGCCGGCAGGGCCTGGTCCTGCGCACTGACACCGGGCCGAAAGGTCGCCCTTCTACCTCACGCTGGAGATCCACCATGCCCCTTGTTTCTTGGATGACCTTTCGCCGCCTCCTGGCCCTTGGCACTTTGGGGTTCGTTGGCCCGAGCATCTGGTTGGCCGCAGGACCGGCGCGGGCCGAACCCGCCACCGGCTTTGCCAACCTCAGCTTCAATCAGTTCAGCTGGCAGCGCGTGCCGGGCCGTCCACGCAGTGATTTTGTCTACCTGGAGGCCGAGGGCGGGCGCCGCTTCTCAGACAGCGAGTTGTATGGCTTTGCCGATCTTGAACACACCGACCGGCCCGTCAACCCCAGCTCGGTGTTTCTCAAAGGCCAGTGGCGTCAGTCGCTGGCGCCTGGGGGTGACCTCGACGCGCTGACCCTTTTCACGCAGGCCAAGTACGCCTCCAATGCGCGCTGGCACGAGTCCAGTCTGGTGCTGGGCCTGGGCTACAAGCTGTCCTTCGGGCGGGCGCGTTTCACGCCCTTTGTCGGCCCGCTCTACAGCGAAGTGAGGGCCGGCCACTCGGGGTGGAACGGCTATCAGGTGGGCTGGGCCCTGGTGACACCGTTTGAGTTGGCCGGCCAGTCGCTGACCCTGGCCAACTGGAACGAGTTCGATGGTGCGCGGCATGCCCGCTATCGCCCCCCCGGTGCCGGCGTCTCCAGCCTCAACGGGGCCCTGAGTCTGTCCTGGAAGCTTTCTGGCCCCTGGGCGGCGTCACTCAAGCTGCGCTATGCCCGGGACACGCTGGGTGCGGCGGGCTGGACCACCGGCTGGATTGTCAGCCTGCGCCACGACTTCTGAGGCGAAGCCCTCACCGCAGGCCTGGTGAGCGCCGACCTCGGCGCACGAACATGGCCTCAGCGTGCCGTCGGCACCCGGGTCAAGCGATAAATCAGCAACGCCGCCCGAATGGCCCCGCGTTCGATTGACGCGATCTCCAGGTCTTCGTCATCGGTGTGGGCGCCACGGCCCTGGGCGCCCAGGCCGTCCAGCCCCACGGTGTAGGGGGCTACGAACTGCACGTCGCCGGCCCCGCGCAGGGCCGGGTCCAGCAGCTCGATGCGGCCCAGGCCGGCGTCCTGGCTGGCTTGCGAGTACTGCGCTGCCAACTGGTGGCCCGCCTCGGTGGGGGGCATGGGCGGGTAGCTTTCGGTGAAGCGGATGGTGGCCGAGGTGCCCGGCAGGTTGCCGCTGTTCACGATGGCCTGCATCTTCTGGCGGGCGCGTTCGCCCTGCTCGGGCGACAGGTAGCGCAGGTCGCCCAGTACCTCGGTATCACGGGCAATGATGTTGGACTTGCCGAAGGCGCTGGCGGTGGCCGTGTCTTCGGCATAGGCGATTTGGGTGCCGCCAAACACCAGGCCGGGGTTGAAGGTCAGGCTGGGTTCGATCACCTGCTCGCGGAAGGTGTTCAGGATGCGTGCCGTCTCGTACACCGCGCCATAGCCCGAGGCATCGGAGAACACCCCCATCGAATGGCCCGGCTTGCCTTTCACCTTCAGCACCCAACTGCCCGAGGAGCGGCGGGCGATGCTGGCCGTGTCCACCCCCTGGTGTTTGCTGCTGCCTTCAAAAGACAAGGCGTAGTCGGCGCGCCGGCCCAGCGCCACCATGTCGGCGCGTGCGGTCTCGAGCGGCCTGCCGGCTCGCTCTTCGTCGCCGGTGAACATGAGGTCGATGTTGGCCTGCTCCAGCACCCCCACGCTCTTGAGGGCGCGCAGGGCTTCGATCATGATCACGTCGCCGCCCTTCATGTCGTTCACGCCCTGGCCCCGCACGCGGTCGCCCTGGCGCTCCCACAGCGGCACCGAGCTGCCTTTTTCAAACACCGTGTCCAGGTGGCCCAGCAACAGCACGCGCTTGCCGCTGCCGCCCTCTTGTGTGGCCGTCAGGTGGCCGGCACGTTTCATGGCGGGCGGCATGTCGATCCAGCGTGTCTTCAGGCCCAGGCCCTCCAACTCGGCCCGGAACAGGTCGCCCACGGCACGCACGCCCTCGGGGTTGAGCGTGCCGCTGTTGATGCGCACTGACTTTTCAAGCAAGGCCAGCGCTGCGGGCGTGCGCAGTTGCACGGCCTTGACGATGGCCTGCTCGGTGTCCGAAAGCTGGGCCTGGGCTGTGCCGGCCAGTGCCAGCAAGGCGGCGCAGGCGGTCAGGCGGCGGGAGAACATCAGGGCCACGTCAATTCTCCTGGGGGCGGGCTTGCGAACCGGCAAAGCCAGCCGTGGCAGCCACGCGAGGGAACGCCACCGGACCCTGATCAAGGTCTTGGCCGAGGGCCAGCAGGCTGCCGTCAAGCAGGTGCTCATCAGGCTCGGAGTGTGAGCTGGCTGCGGCCGTGGTGGGGCCGGCACCGCTGTCGGCGCTCAGCTCAAACCGGGTCTTTTGCGCCTTGGCACAGGTGTTGAGCACGCGCATGGCCCGGTCGACCACCGGCTGCCCACTCACAAAGGGGTTGGGGCCCGCGGGTGCCGCCGCCCGGGCCTTGAGCTTGGCCACCGTGCCGTCGTAGCCGGGGTGATTGCTCAAGGGCACGTCGATGCCCCATTGGGCCGAAAGCTGCCGCATGCGCTCGGTCTGGTCGATGTAGCTGCTGAGGCGGGCCATGTCGCGACCGAAGTTGAACGCCGTGCCACCCCAGATCATGGCCGTGTGCTTCTGGCCCTTGTCGCGCACCTCGAACACCGGGCTGATGGTGCCCAGCGTGTGGCCGGGGGTGATCACAAAGCGCACGGTGGTGTCGCCCAGCTGGAGGGTGTCGCCATCACGCACCGCGATATCGCGCTGGGGGTCGCGCTTGGGCGGGCGGTCCCACAGGCGCGAGTCGAACTCCAGTGTGGTTTCCATCATCTTCCAGTCGATCTCGCTGGCCACCACGCGGGCGTGGTAGCGCTCGGCCAGCATCTGCGCCCCGCCGTAGTGGTCGCCATGACCATGGGTGACCAGCACGTAGCGGATCTGGGCCGGGTCCAGCCCCAGGCGACGCATGCCGCCTTCGATCAGCTCGGTGGCCTCTTGGGCGTTGTTCAGCGCGTCGATCAGGATCAGGCCCTCGCTCGTCTGCAACACCCAGGCACTGACCCAGGCCGAGCCCACGTAGTACAGGTTGTCGAAAGCCTGCCCGGGCGCCGGCGGCGTTTGCTGGATGAGCTTGGCCAGCATCGCGTCCATGGCCGGGCTGGGGGCCGCGCGCACGGCCGGCTGCGGGTTGCAGACCGGCAGCAGAAACTTCAGGTCGTCACCGGCCAGGCCTTGGGCCTCCTGCACAAGCTGGTCGACCGTGGCCTGCTGGGGCCTGGCGGTGGAACAGGCGGTGAGTGCCGCCAGCGTGATGCTCGCGATCAAGGCAGTGCGGGCCATGGTGTCTCCTTGGGTGCTGGTTTTGTGCTGCGCCAGGGGCGGTGAGGGTGCTCAGCATTGTTCACATTAATCCAGTCCGCGCGCGTCGTGTGTTGGACACCAGCGGTGAATTTGCAGCACAGGGGCCCGCCTTGCACCTGCCAGAAGCGCCGTGTCACTCGATCGATCCTTTCTGCGGGGTGGCCCTGGTCATGCTGGTTTAAATTCATAGATATCTTGAATTTTCAAGAAATTCAATATCTATGATGTATTTAAGTTTTTTTGAAAATTGTGGGGAATGAACAGCGTCAAATTCTTCATAAAGTTGTCATTAGGCTCAATTTAGATAACATCTATGAATGCCGAGGCAAAACACGCCCCCTTCTGACTTCCCCCAGGCGGTGCTGCAGCAAATCGAGCTGCTGGCCCGCAACATCGTGATCGCCCGCAAGCGGCGCGGTGAGACCCAGGCGCAGTGGGCACACAAGCTGGGGGTGTCCTTGCCCACCATGGCCCGCATCGAGCGGGGCGACCCCTCGGTGGCCATGGCCTCGTATGTGATGTGCCTGTGGTTGGTCAACCAAGCCGTGGGTTTGGCCGATCTGATCGCCCCACAAAACGACCATGCTGCCCTGGAGCGCGAGCTCAGCCGCGTGAGTGCCCCGCGCAAGGCGGCCCGTCCGCGCAGCGTTTCTCAGGGCGACCCGATTCAGGCCTGGCGGGTGGCGGAGCCTGTTGCGGTACCTGCACCTGCACCTGCACCTGCACGTGACCGAGCCCCCGGCACCCGCACCGCCCGCAATGCCAACGCGGCAGGCTTGGCCGCCTTGATGGCCGGTTCGCCCAAGGAGCCTCCGGCATGACGGCCCCGGGCGTCACACCCGCCAGCTACGTGCCGCAAGAGCCGCTGTATGTCTGGGCTCTGGTGAACCCCGCGCAGCCCGCGCTGGTGGGCCCGTTGGGCTTGTCGGCCCTGCTGCCCGACTGCGCCACCTTCAGCTACCAACCCGATTGGTGGCATTTCGCCTTGAGTGAAGACCTGCCGCTGATCCAGGGCCAGATCTTCAGCGCAGGCGAGCGCGGCCGTGCCCCCGGGGCCATCGACGATGCCCGGCCAGACCGCTGGGGCGAGCGCATCATCCGCTTTGTGGACCGCCCGGCGCGCTTGTCCGTTCTTGAGATGCTGCTGTTTGCCGGCGATGACCGCTTTGGTGCCCTGGGCGTGTCGGTCTCTGCACAGCACTACATTCCCCGCCACCTGGGCCCCTACCCCCAACTGCGTGACCTGGCGCAGTTGAGTGCCGCGGTTGAAGACGTGCAGGCGCAGGCCCCGTTGACGCCCGACATCCAGCGCCTGGTGCAACCCGGCGTCACCTTGGGGGGCGCCCAGCCCAAGGCCTTGCTGCAGACCGATGCAGGGCCTTGCGTCATCAAGTTCAGTGAGCTGGGCGATGCGCTCGACACCCCTTTGATCGAACACGCCAGCATGACCTTGGCGGCACAGGCCGGCATCCGCGTGGCCCGCACTGGCGTCTTGCCGCTGCCACCGCGCCATGGCCGGGCCCGCCATGCGCTGACCATCGAGCGCTTTGATCGCAGCGGCCCGTACCGACTGCACTGCCTGTCGGCCCGCACGCTGCTGCGGGCAGCCGGCCTGCATGAAAGCTATGGCGCCCTGGCCACCGTGTTGCTGCGCCTGGGCCACCCCGAGCGCCAGGCCGACCAGCGCGAAGAGTTGTTCAAGCGCATGGTCTTCAACATCCTGATGGACAACACCGACGACCATGAGCGCAACCACAGCGTGTGCCTGGCACTGGATGGCTACTACGACCTGAGCCCTGCCTACGACGTGTTACCCACCCTGCAGAACCTCGGCTACCAAGCCTTGGGTGTGGGCCGCCAGGGTGCCGAGTCCAGCCTGGACAACGCCCTGACCGAGCTGAGCGAGTTCGGCCTCAAGCGGCCGCGCGCGCTCGAACTGGTGTGCCAGGTCGCCCGGGTGGTTGACGCCTGGGCCGTGCACTTTGCGGCGCACGGCGTGGGCGCCGCCGACATGGAAGCCCTGGCAGCCAGCATCGACCGGCCCGCTCTCAAGCTGCAGCGGCTGGCTTTTTGCTGAATGGGTGCCAACGGCCTGAATCAACCCGACAGGGCCGTGGGTCGGTCGACCCAGAGCGGGGGCCACAGCAGCCCCCACCCACGGTCGAAGGTGGCTTGTTCTCAGGCCTGGGTCGAGAGAAGCGAGCCGACGGCGGAAGAGGCCGAGGTCGAGCCGTATCCCAGGTTCTCCTGCAGCTTGTTCAAGAAGGCCTGCAAGCTTGCCTGACTGGTCGTGCCGCTGGAGCCGGTGGTGCTCGAAGTGCTGCTTGACGAAGTACTGCCACCACTGGATTGCAGGTCAGAAGCCAGCTTGGTAAACGCATCCTGCAAGGTCGATGGGGCATTGCCGTTGGCCACCTGGCTGATCAAACTGGACAGCCCCGACGCGAAGTTGCTTTGCCCATCGCCCTGGGTGCCACTGGTGGCGTTGCTGGTGGCGCTTGAAGACGTGCTGCTGCCGTTGCTGCTATCGGCTTTGACGGCCTGAAACAGGGCGTGCATGAATTGGCGCATGTCCTGGCGCACGTTGGAGGTGGCGCTGGTCGAGCCGTCCGAATCACCGTCGCTGTCGGTGCCTGTTGATGAGCCTGTTGTGCTGGCGCTGCTGCCATTTTGCGGCAGCGACAGGCCCAGGCTTTGCAAGGCCTGCGCCATGGCTTGCTGCATGTGGCCGCCGCCGCGGTGGGCCCGGTGCGGTTGGCCTCCGTCGCCGTCGCCATCGGGGTCGGCGCTGCTGTTGACCGCGGTGCTCGTGCTGGTGCTCTGGATGGACGACAGCGGCGAGATGTAGCTGGAGGAAGTGGATGAGATGCTCATGACAATCCTGGGGGTTGGATGGAAGGTAGTGCATTGAACATCGGTCAGCCACGGGTGAAGCTGAGTGTGTAGGCCCTGAAAGCCCTGCTATTTACCCAAGATTTACCGGGTCTTTGTAAAGATGTTGGGTAAGTTCACAAAACTCGCCAGCCGGCCTTCTGGGCCGGCACAAAGCACCGGCACAAAGCAGGCCTCACAACCCCCATGCCAGTCGATTGGCTGAGCTTGCTCTTTTGCCGCCTGAGCAAGCCCGCCAGGCCCCCGGCCCAGTGCCGGGTGGGGTTGTTGAGCGCGCCTTGAATGTTCTGCGCCTCGGCCCGGTGTTCGGCCTTGGGCAGGGCCTGCCGGCCCCGGCTGCAGCGCGCCAGCCTGCCCGTTGGTGGTGCTGGCTCAGTCTGCTCCAGTCCCCTGGTACTAACCCTAGGTTTCTCTTGCGCGAAACCGATAACGCCTCTTGGGGCCTGCGCCGCACACTGCCTTCAACGGATCGAACGGCCTGCCTGCCCTGGCAGGCCAGACCCCCTGTGTGAACTTGTCAGGACTCTCATGACCCCCTCTTATCCCCAACTCGCTCTGCATGTGGCCGGGCAATGGCTGCACCGGGCCTCGGGCGGTGAACGCCCCGTGCTCAACCCTGCCACCGGCGAGGTGCTGGGCCTGCTGCCCCTGGCCGGCCCGGCCGAGCTGAACGCGGCCGCCGAGGCCGCCGAACGCGGCTTCAAGCAGTGGCGCAACACGCTGGCGCAAGAGCGCTACGCCATCGTGCGCCGCACCGCCGAGTTGCTGCGAGAACGCACCCGCGCCATCGCCGAGGTGCTGACGCTGGAGCAGGGCAAGCCCCTGAGCGAGTCGCTGCGCGAGGTGGGCCTGTGTGCCGACATCCTCGACTTCCAGGCCGAAGAGGCCAAGCGCCTGTATGGCCGCATCGTGCCGCCCCGCGTGCCCGGCATCCTGAGCCAGTCGGTGATCCGCCAGCCCATCGGCCCGGTGGCCGCCTTCACGCCCTGGAACTTTCCGGCCAACCTGCCTTCGCGCAAGCTGGGCAGCGCGCTGGCCGCCGGCTGCAGCGTGGTCATCAAGCCGGCCGAAGAAACCCCCGCCACCTGCATGCTGATCGTGCAGGCCTTTCTCGATGCCGGCGTGCCACCCGAGGCCATCAACATGGTCTGCGGCGACCCGGCCCAGGTGTCTGAACTGCTGATCGCCCACCCCGCCATCAGGAAGGCCTCGCTCACCGGCTCGGTGGCGGTGGGCAAGTTGTTGGGCCGCCAGTGTGCCGAGCGGGTCAAGCGCTTCACGGGCGAGCTGGGCGGGCATGCCCCGGTCATCGTCTGCCCCGATGCCGATCTGCCGTTTGCGCTGAAAAACTCGCTGGCCGCCAAGTTCCGCAATGCCGGCCAGGTGTGCGCCTCGCCGATCCGCTTTTACGTGCACCGCAGCCTGTATGCCGACTGGGCTGAGCGCTTCAGTGCTGCCGCCAAGGCCCTGCGCCTGGGCCCCGGGCTGGACCCGGCCACCCAGATGGGCCCGTTGAGCCACGCCCGCCGCCTGGACGACATGGAGCGCTTTGTCAGCGACGCGCTCGACCAGGGCAGCGAGCTGCTGTGCGGCGGCCACCGCGTGGCCGGGCCGGGTTTCTTTTTTGAGCCCACCGTGCTGGCCAACGCCCCCGACACCGCCCTGGTGCAGCAGCAAGAGCCCTTTGGCCCCATCGCGGTGCTGCAGCCCTATGACGAGTTGGACGAGGCCATTGCCCGCGCCAATGCGCTGCCCTACGGCCTGGGGGCCTATGCCTTCACCCGCGACCTGCACACCGCGCATCGCCTGGGCCAGGAGATCGAGGCCGGCATGGTGGGCATCAACCACTTCGGCGTGTCGCAACCCGAGATGCCCTTTGGCGGCTGGAAGGAAAGCGGCATCGGCCAAGAGATGGGCCCCGAGGGCCTGCTGCACTACACCGAGATCAAGACCATCACCGTGGGCGTGCCGGCCTGAGCCGGCCACCCTGGCCCACCCCGGCCAATCTTCCATCGCATTCAAGGAAACCAGATGTCCGACACCATTGCCCAACTGAAGCAAGACAACGCCAAGTTCCTGTTCCACCCCATGGCCCACCCGCGCGCCATGCAGCAGACCCAGCCCGACATCATCGCGCGCGGCGAGGGCTGCTGGATCTGGGACGTGGACGGCCACAAGATGATCGACGGCGTGGCCGGCCTGTGGAGCTCGAACCTGGGCCACAGCAACCGCCAGGTGCGCGATGCCATCGTGGCCCAGCTCGATGAGCTGCCCTTCTACAACACCTTCCGCGGCACCACCCACCCGCGCGCCATCGAGCTGTCGGCCCGCCTGGTGCGCCTGATGGAGCCCGACAACGTGGGCGCCGTGATGTTCGGCAACAGCGGCTCGGATGCGGTCGAGGGCGCGCTCAAGATCGCCCGCCAGTACTGGAAGGTCAAAGGCCAGCCTGAGCGCACCAAGTTCATCAGCTTGAAGCAGGGCTACCACGGCGTGCACTTTGGCGGCATGAGCGTCAACGGCCTGGGCAACATCCGTCGCGCCTACGAGCCACTGATGCCCGGCTGCTTCCATGTCGACTCGCCCTGGCTGTACCACAACGCCTTCACGCAAGACCCCGAAGAGCTGGGCCGCATCTGCGCCGCCCAGCTGGAGCGCGAGATCATCTTCCAGGGCGCCGACACCATTGCCGCCTTCATCGCCGAGCCAGTGCAGGGCTCGGCCGGCGTGATCGTGCCGCCGGCCAACTACTGGCCCTTGGTGCGCGAGGTGTGCGACCGCCACAACATCCTGCTGATCGCCGACGAGGTGGTCACCGGCTTCGGCCGCAGCGGGGCCTGGTTCGGCACCCGGCTGTGGGGCGTGCAGGCCGATATCTGGTGCCTGGCCAAGGGCATCTCGTCGGGTTATGTGCCGCTGGGCGCCACAGCCCTGGGCAAAAAGGTGTCCGATGCCTTCATGGCCGACAGCGGCGGCCTCGGCACCGTGGCCCACGGCTACACCTACAGCGGCCATCCGGTGGCCGCCGCCGCCGCCCTGGCCACGCTCGATGTGCTGGAGGCCGAAGACGTGCCCGGCAACGCGGCCCGTGTGGGCGCGCATTTCCAGCAGCGCATGGCCACGTTTGTGGATCGCTACAGCTTTGTGGGCGACGTGCGCGGCGTGGGCCTGATGGTGGGCATCGAGATGGTGTCCGACAAGGCGGCCCGCACGCCGCTCACCCGCAGCAGCGACATCCCGCAGCGCGTGGCCCGCGAGGCCTACCAGCGCGGCGCCATGGTGCGCATCTCCGGCCCCAACATGATCCTGTCGCCCCCGCTGATCATCACCCGCGAAGAGATCGACTTTCTGGTCGACACCCTGGAGGCCGCTTTCGATGCCGTCCAGAAAACCCTCTGACCCCCGCTTGACGACCTGCTACCCCGCCACTCAGCCACCCCGGAAGACCGCACCATGAAGGCCTCCCCCTGCATCCTGCTCATCGGCACCGTCGACACCAAGAGTGACGAGATGGCCTACCTGCGCGACTGCATCACCCAGGCCGGCGGCCGCACCCTGGTGCTGGACGTGGGCGTGCTGGGCCGCGGCGGCTTTGTGCCCGACATCAGCAACCACCAGGTGGCCGAGGCCGCCGGCGTCACGTTGGACCAGGTCATCGCCAGCGGTGACGAGAACACCTCGATGGTGCTGATGGCGCGTGGTGCCACTGTCATCGGCCAGCGTCTGCTGGCCGAGGGGCGCATCAGCGGCGTGCTGGCCCTGGGCGGCACCATGGGCACCGACCTGGCTCTGGACGTGATGAACGCCTTGCCGCTGGGTTTTCCGAAGGTGCTGCTGTCCACCATCGCCTACTCGCACCTGCTGCCGGCCGAGCGCATCCCGCCCGACCTCATCATGGTGCTGTGGGCCGGTGGCCTGTACGGCCTCAACAGCCTGTGCAAGTCGGCCCTGTCGCAGGCGGCGGGCGCGGTCATGGGGGCCTGCCACAGCGTGGTGGCGCCCGACCGCCAGCGCCCCATGGTGGGCATGACCTCGCTGGGCTCCAGCGCCCTGGTCTACATGAAGCGCCTCAAGCCCGAGCTGGAGCGGCGCGGCTTCGAGCTGGCCGTGTTCCACACCACCGGCATGGGCGGGCGCGCCTTCGAGGCGCTGGCCGCCAGCGGCCGCTTTGTGGCGGTGATGGATTTCTCGTTGCAAGAGCTGGTCAACCACATGGCCGGTTCGTGCGTCACCGCCGGGGCCGACCGCCTGCGCGGTGCCGGCCGGGCAGGCGTGCCGCAGATCGTGGCCCCCGGCGCCACCGACATGGTCGACTATGCCGCCTGGGCCCCCCGGCCCGAAGGCTATGCCGGCCGTGCCGAACATGCCCACAACCGCCTGTTGTCCTCGATCAGCATCAGCCCCGAGATGCGCCGGCGCGTGGCCCGCGAGATCACCACCCGCCTGGCTGAGGCCCAAGGCCCCACCGTGCTGCTGCTGCCCACCCAGGGCATCGAAGGCTGGGACCGCCCCGGCGAACCCCTGCACGACCCCGAAGGCCTGGCCGCCCTGGTCGACGAGCTGCAGGCCAGCGTGGCCCCAGGCACCCGCCTGCAGGCCTTGCCCGCGCACATCAACGACGCGGCCTTTGCCGATGCCGCCCTGCAGGTGTTCGACACCTGGCTGGCCCAGGGCCTGATCCCCAACCCCCTGGCAGTGCCTGTGGCGACGGCCTGAGGCCCAGCCTCTTGTCAGCCTCTACCAGTCACTTCCAGCCCCATTCAGACCCTGCTTTTTGCCACCTCTTTGGCCCCAGCTCTTCATGACTTCTCAAGCCCTGGTCCTTGATTTTGGCGGTGTCATCAGCCGCACCCTGTTCGAAACCCATGCCCTGTCGGAACAGGCGCTGGGCCTGCCCCCCGGCACCCTGCGCTGGCGCGGCCCCTTCGACCCCGCCAGCGATCCGCTGTGGCAAGACATGCAGGCCGACCGCATCACCGAGCGCGACTACTGGATGCAGCGCACCCGCGAGGTGGGCGCCCTGCTGGGCGAGCACTGGGACCGCATGGAAACCTTTGTGCAGCGCGCCCGCGGGGCCGATGTGCAGGCCGTGATCCGCCCCGAGGCCGTGGCCGCCATCCAGGCCGCCCAGGCCGCAGGCTGCCGGCTGGCCGTGCTGTCCAACGAGCTCGACTTGTTCTATGGCGCCGATTTTCGGCAGCGCCTGCCGCTGATGGACTGCTTTGAGGTGGTGGTGGACGCCACCTACACCCAGATCCTCAAGCCCGACCCGCGTGCCTACGCCCTGGTCACCGAGGCCCTGGGCCTGCCGCCCGAACGCTGCGTGTTCGTCGACGACCAGGCCCGCAACATCGCCGGCGCCCAGCGGGCCGGCTGGCAGACCGTGCACTTCGACGTCATGCAGCCCCGCGCCTCGTTTGCCGCCGCCCTCAACCTGCTCGGCCTGGCCACCCCCTCACTCTCCTGAAGCCCCTCCCTCTTATGACCGACACCCTCAATGGCGTCAGCATGGCCCGCGTGGCCGACCTGATGCAGCAAGAACAGGCCCTTTATGCCCGCACCCGGGCCGCCAGCCGGGCGCTTTACCAGCAGGGCCAGCAAAGCTGGCTGTATGGGGCCCCCTCGCACTGGATGCGCCGCTGGATCGGCGGCTGGCCCATTTACGTGGCTGACCGCCCGCACGACTACGGCGTGCGCTTCAGCGATGTCGATGGCAACCCTTATGTCGACTTCTGCCTGGGCGATACCGGCGGCATGTGCGGCCACGGCCACCCCGCCATCGTCGAGGCCATGACGCGCCAGGCCCGCATCGGCACCTCGCTGATGCTGCCCGGCGGCGATGCCGATTGGGTGGGCCAGGAGCTGGCGCGCCGCTTCGGCCTGCCGTACTGGAACCTGACCACCTCGGCCAGCGACGCCAACCGCGCCTGCATCCGCCTGGCCCGCATGGTGACCGAGCGGCCCCGGGTGCTGGTGTTTTCGGGCGCCTACCACGGCAGCGTTGAAGAGGCCCATGTGGAGCTGCGCGAGGGCGAGGTGCACATGCGCAACAACATCCACCACAACTTCTTTCCGCACGATGCGCTGAGCTGCGTGATCGAGTTCAACGACATCCCGGCCCTGGAGGCCGCGCTGCGCCAGGGCGATGTGGCCTGCGTGCTGGCCGAGCCGGCCATGACCAACTACGGCATGATCGCGCCCGACCCCGGCTACCACGAGGCCCTGCGCCGCCTCACCCGCGAGACCGGCACCCTGCTGCTGATCGACGAAACCCACACCTTGAGCAGCGGCCCCGGCGGCTACACCGCCCTGCACGGGCTGGAGCCCGACATGTTCGTGGTCGGCAAGGCGATTGCCGGCGGCATCCCGGCCGCGGCCTTCGGCCTGAGCCAGGCCACGGCCGAGCGGGTGTGGCAGGTGCTGCCCAAGCTGCCGCCCACGGCGCGCCAAAGCGCCCACGCCGGCTTTGGCGGCACGCTGGCCGGCAATGCCCTCACCGTGGCGGTGATGCGGGCGGTGTTGTCCGAGGTGCTCACCCCCGAGGCCTTCGAGCGCATGCTGGGCCTGGCCCAGCGCCTGCAGCAGGGCGTGAACGCCACCATCGCGGCCCACGGCCTGCTCTGGCATGCCACCTGCGTGGGCGCCCGGGTCGAGACCCTGTTCGCCCCCGATGCCCCGCGCAACGCCAGCGACGTGAAGCGCCACCGCAACCCCGATCTGGAGGCCTTGCTGCACCTGTACCTGATGAACCGCGGCGTGCTGATCACCCCTTTCCACAACATGATGCTGTGCTGCCCCGGCACCCGCAGCGACGACGTGGACCGCCACAACGCCGTGTTTGCCGAGTTTGTGCAAGAGGTGTGCGCATGAGCTTGCCCGAGTTTGGTCTTGAAGGCCGCGTGGCCCTGGTCACGGGCGGCGGGCGCGGCATCGGCGCGGCCATCGCCCAGGTCATGGCCCGCGCCGGGGCCCGCGTGCTGATCGCCAACCGCAGCGCCGAGGCCGGTGCGGCAGTGGCCGCCGGCATCGTGGCCCAGGGCGGCCAGGCCCAGGCCATGGGCTGCGACATCGGCCAGCCCGCCGAGGCCCGCCGCGCCGTGGCCGAGGCCGTGGCCCGCTTTGGCGCACTCGACATCGTGGTGCACAACGCGGCCATCAACCCCTGGGCCTCACTGGAGCAGCTCAGCGAGGCCGACCTGGCCCACACCCTGGCCGTCAACCTGCAGGCCTGCTTCTGGCTCACCCAGGCGGCGCTGCCGCACCTGCGCAGGCAGGGCGGGGGACGCATCCTGGTCACCTCATCGGTCACCGGGCCGCGTGTGGCCATGCCGGGTGCGGCCCACTATGCCGCCAGCAAGGCCGGGGTCAACGGCTTCATCCGTGCTGCGGCCCTGGAGCTGGCGCCCGAGCGCATCACCGTCAATGGCGTCGAGCCCGGCTACATTGCCAAGCAGGGCGGCAGCCTGCTCTCCAACCCCGAGCGCGCGCGGCGCATCGCGGCCCACATCCCGGCTGGCGAGCTGGGCCGGCCCGAAGACATTGCCTACGCCATGTGCTACCTCGCCAGCCCGGCGGCCCGCTACATCACCGGCCAGACCCTGGTGGTGGATGGCGGCTCGACCCTGCCCGAGAGCCCGTTTTTCAGTGAAACCGCCCCCGCCTGAGCCCCAAACACAGCAATGCAGCCCTGCAGCAAGGCCCTGACATGAACTCTCTTCATCAACGACTGCAAGCCCACCTTGACCACGGCGTGGTGGGCTTCCCCACCGCGCTGGCCACGGCGGTGGGCCTGGTCATGGCCAGCCCGGTCATCCTCACGGCCACGGCCGGCTTCTCGATCGGCGGTGTGAGCTTTCTGCTGGCCATGGGCATCGCCTTTGTGCTCATGCAGCTGCAGGCCACCACCTTTGCCGAGGCCGCCGCCATGCTGCCCACAGCCGGCTCGGTGTACGACTACATCGCCTGTGGCCTGGGCCGCTTCTGGGCCATCACCGGCACGCTGGCGGCCTACATGCTGGTGCATGTGTTTGCCGGCACGGCCGAGACCATCCTCAGCGGCGTGATGGCCACCGTCAACTTTCCGGCCCTGCACGGCCTGCTGGTCGACCACCACGCCACTTGGGCCGTGGGCGTGGTGATGGTGCTGCTGTTCGGCGGGCTCAACTACTTTGGCATCACCGCCTTTGCCAAGGTCGAGATCGTGCTCACCGTCTGCATGTGGGTCACCCTGGTGTGCTTCGGCTTGTGCGGCCTGATCCAGGCGCCCGTGGTGCAACTCGATGGCTTTTTTGGCCAGTCGCAGGTGGGCACCGATGCGTACTCGGTCATGTCGCTGGTGGGCATGGCCATGTTCATGTTCCTCGGCGGCGAATTTGTCACCCCGCTGGCGCCCGAACTCAAGCGCGCGCACCGCCTGATCCCGCGCGCCATGATGCTGGGCCTGGTGCTGGTGTGGCTGTGCATGGTCATCTGGGGCGCCGCCATGGCGCGCCAGGTGCAAAACGTGGCGCTGGACGCCCAGGGCAGCGTGCACCTGCTCGAAACCCCCGATGCCATCCCCGTGTTCGCACAGACCCTGATGGGCCCGGCCGGCCGCTTCTGGTTGGGCATCGCCTTTCTGCTGGCCGGGGCTGCCACCATCAACACCCTGATGGCAGGCTTGCCGCGCATCCTGTGCGGCATGGCCCGCGAGGGCGCCTTGCCCGCCATCTTCGGGCGCCTGCACCCCCGCCACGGCAGCCCGGTGTTTGGCATCGTGGTGTCGGTGGCCATCCCCATCGCCCACACCTTGCTGATCCAGGGCGACCTGGATCGCATCATGCCGCTGGTGCTGGCCGCCGTGTGCTCTTGGGGCTTTGCCTACCTGCTGGTCAATGCCTCGGTCATCGTGCTGCGCCTGCGCCGCCCCGACCTGATGCGCGCCTACCGCTCGCCCTGGTTTCCGCTGCCCCAGGTGCTGGCCTCGGCCGGCATCGCCGTCGCCATCTGGTTCATCACCCCGCCCAACATGAACCCGCACGACATCTACGTACCCTTTGGCGTGATGCTGGGCTTGACCGCGCTGTATGCCGCCATCTGGACGCGCTACGTCAAAAAGCTGCCCCTGTTCAGCCCCGTGCCGGTCGAAGAGGTGCTGGAGCGTGAACTGCAACGTTGTACCGAAAAGGCCTGAAACCATGCTGCTGTTGAACCAAAAAATCGCCCTGGTGGTAGGCGCTGCCACCGGCATCGGCGCCGCCGTGGCCCGCCGCCTGGCCCGCGAGGGCGCCACCGTGGTCGCCTGCGGCTGGCCCCGCCCCGAAGGCCCGCACAGCCTGCCCTGCAACGTCACCCAAGACGAGCAGGTGCAGGCCACCGTGGCCGAGGTGCTGCGCCGCCATGGCCGCATCGACATCCTGGTCAACGCCGCCGGCGTCATCGCCAAAGACAGTGCCGCCACCATCGTCGACGCCGTGTGGGACCGGCAGCACGACATCAACCTCAAGGGCACCCTGCGCGTGATGCGCGCCGTGCTGCCCGCCATGCAGGCGCAAGGCGCAGGCAGCATCGTCAACATCGCCTCGGTGGCCGCCTTCAACGCCGGGGCCGACTCGGCCAGCTACGCCGCCAGCAAGGCCGCCGTGGTGGCCCTCACCCGCTCGGCCGCCCAAAGCCACGCCCCCCAGGGCATCCGCGTGAACGCCCTGTGCCCCGGCTGGGTCGACACCCCCATGGCCGCCGCCGAAATGGCCGAGATGGCCGCCGAACTCGGCATCACCGAAGCCGAAGCCCGCGAGCGCACCGTCGCCCGAATCGGCCTGGGCCGCATGGCCAGCGCGGACGAGATGGCTGGTGCCTGTCTGTTTTTGTGCGGGCCCGATGCGTCGTTTGTGACCGGGATTGCGTTGGTGGTGGATGGGGGGAGTCGGGTGGCGGCGGGGGTGAGGGCGGTGTGAGGGGGGTGGGGGCTGCTTTAGGCTGGTTACAGTCGCTCAGGGCGCTTTCGTCGAATGACCGGTCTAGTCGATAGCGGACTGTTGAGCCACCCTGACCGAGTGTTGGCACGAAGGCTCAGGGTATGGACCTTCACGACGTGTTATGAAGCCCTCCCTCTGTGTGCAAATCGTTCTACGCCGACGGCATGGTTGGTCCGCATGCCCAATACGTGTAGGAGCCGTTGGACTCGGAGATGGCGATGCGGGACTGGCTGTTGCCTGTGAACTCTTGCCAGAGGACTGAGTATCGAGCGTCTTTTCTGTGCACCCACGCTGCGCCGTCTCACGCTATAGGTAGTGTCTCGACCTGACGAATACCGCATATATAGTGCTCAGCCAGGCTAGAATGCATATAACGGTGAACTGATTACACGCCCATGCACCCCCTACTAGGTCTCGGACTCTTCGCTGTATTCGTGGCCTGGCTCTTTGACGACAGGAACAAGAAGATGCCTGCAGTACAAAAGCAGTTTGAGGACTTCCACAAGGCCATTTGCTTCGATGACGACGACGAGAAGGCCACGCTTCGAGAGAAGCGCGAAACCATTATCAAGGCGTTGAGGACCAACCTCGGCAACGACGTGCCCGCCTTCACCAACTTCAACCAGGGCAGCTACTCCATGCACACAGGCGTGGTGCCCTTGAACGGCAACTTCGACATCGACGTCGGCCTCGTCTTCGACTGCAACCAGGAAAAGTACCCCGACCCGGTGGTGCTAAAGAAAAAGGTGCGCGACGCAGTAGACACGAACTTCCGCACGGTCGCGATTCGCCGACCGTGCGTGACCGTCAACTACATCAGCGGTGGCGAGACGGCCTATCACGTCGACCTCGCCATTTACAGCCAGGACGCCCACGGGACCCTCTACCTGGCCAAGGGCAAGGAGAACTCCGCCGAGGAGTACCGCATCTGGGAAGCGTCTGACCCGAAGGGCCTGACCAAGCTGGTATGCAGCGCGTTCGATGACTCAGAAGAGTTGGCGCAGTACCGCCGTTGCATTCGCTACTTAAAGCGCTGGCGCAATTGGCAATTCTCCGGGCCCGGCGCGCCGCTCAGCATCGCGCTGACAGTGGCGGCGCTGAAGTGGTTCAAGCCGAACTTCAGCACGTCTGGGAAACCTGTGGACCTGCTGGCGATTCTGGACTGGGTCCAGACGATGCTGGCCAACTTTAACAGCGAATACCGCGAGGAGGGCGGATGGCACGAGCGTCTGACAGTCTCACTGCCTGTCCAGCCTTATACAGACCTGATGGCCATGCGCACCGCTGCACAAATGAAGGACTTCAAGGAACGGCTCGAGTCACTGCGTGACGCCCTCCAAGAGGCTTACGACAAAGACCTACCTGAGGACGCATGCAAGGTGTTGAAGAAGCAGTTCGGTGATGACTTCAAGGTGCCTGAAAAGGCTGAGACGGCCAAGATGGTGGCGCCAGCCGTCATCAGCACCGGCAACTCCGCTTGACGGACAAGTTCTCCCCCAAGGTTGGCGGTCCCGTGAAGGTAGATGTCGCGTTCGACGCGGTGAAGTCCGTATGCTCTCTTCGCGGCATTGCGGTCGAGCGGATGCAGGAATCGCGGCCGACCATCTTGGCTGTCGAGCTGACGGGAGCGACGCGCAAGTGGCCCGTCTTCATCGACTGCGACGAGGCGCGTCTGCGTCTCCCGTGGGTCGCGACGCAGCCGCCCACCACGCCGCTCGCGCACGTCAGCTATTCGGGAACCGTGTGCATCGACGATGGCCAGGGTCTGTCTCTGGACCCGAGCCGCCCCGCGGAAATCGTGGCACACGCCGCCCTGAAGGCCTTCGACTTGCTCGAGGAGTCTGCGGTCGATGCAGCCACAGGTTACGTAGAGTTCTTCAATGAACTCGAGGGGTACTGGCTGCACCTGCCTGGTTCGCTGCGCTCTCGTGCCTACTTCGAGGTCGACGGGAAGTCGCGGATGCTCAAGGGGTTCGTTAACTCCAGGCTGAAGGCGCCGAATTGGTACTTCGTCGAACCTGACGCCGACCAGCCCTGGGACGTCCGGCAGGAGAAGCTTGCCGGGCAACGGGCGCTGTACGTGCACCTGGATGCGCTGGAGCTGCCACCTGCGAAGCCCGACAAGCTGACGCCGGCCTTCGTCGAAGCTGTGCACCAACAGCTGACGCACGAGCAGTTAAAGCTGTGGGACAAGCTTCTCGGCCCGTCGAAGAATTCGCCCAAGCAGCTGGCGCTGCTAGTCTCGGTTCCCCGCAAGGCCGGTGGAATGTCGCTTGTCGCTGCGGTATTTAGTGCGCGCGGCGGCTCGATCGAAAAGAGTGCGTCCGTCACGCCGCTGACCATGCGCCGGCATGCGCCCCATTACATGCGCGAGCGCGGCGGTGCCTCGCTGGAACTGTTCGGAAAGCACGTGGCCGTGCTCGGAGCAGGTGCCGTCGGCTGCGTTGTCGCCGATACATTGGCAGCGGCAGGCGTTGGAAAGCTCACAGTAGTCGACTACGACGAGTACTCGGCAGACAACGTCTTTCGCCACCTGCTTGAGCCACTCTACATCGATACCCCGAAGCCCTTTGGGCTCAAGCTTGCGTTGGAGCGGCGGTACCCCAGCCTAAGCATCACCCCGGTTACCTCGACCGCGCAAGAGTGGTGGAAGACTGCTGACCTCCACCACTACGACGGAATCGTATTCGCGTTCGGCGCACCTTCGGTGGAGCGTTCGTTTTCGCGAGTACTCAAAGGCCGGCCGCACGACATCCCGGTGGTCTTCACGTGGCTAGAGGCGATGGACCTCGGAGGTCACTCTGTACAGATGTGGACCACGGGTGAAGGCTGCCTCGACTGCGTCTATCGAGATGATGAGGGTCTGCCTTCGCAGGCGTCTCGTACGTCGTTCCTCGAGCCGAACCAGCCCGTTACTCGCAATTTAACGGGGTGCGCCGGGTCGTTCGTGCCGTTCGGGCCCATCCAGGCGCGAAAGACCGGCCTCTTGGCAGCCGAGCATCTGCTTTTGGCAATGACCTCGGTGACGGCTAGAGACGAGGAGCGTAGGCCCTCTTACCACTTTTGGGTTGGTGAGGGAACGGCCGCCTCTAAGCACGGTTTGCGGGCTACGCCGTGGTTCCAAACTGCACAGATGACGTCATTCGAGGAAGCTACCCGCATCGTGTTTGGCCGCCCATGCCGTCAATGTCGCAAGCCGGAGGAGTCGTCGCCGTGAACCTGGTCTACCGCGTGACGCCCAGGCAGCGCCTCATCATCGTCGCGCACGCACTCGAGCAGATGCAGTCGTTCGCACAACACCGGTCGTGGGATAGGGAGGCCGGTGGCGTAATGATGGGACGGCATCTACTCGACTCGCACGACATAGTTGTCGACGAAGTCACAATGCCCCAAGACGCTGACCGCCGTAGCCGGTTTAATTTTTTCCGCTCTAGCAAGCACGAACAGGTGGCTCGCCAGCGGTGGCTGCAGGAACATAGCACCTCCGCGTACCTTGGCCTTTGGCATACGCATCCCGAGCGTGACCCCACGCCGTCTGGTGTTGACCAGAGCGACTGGCGGCAGGCCGTCGCCGGCGACACCTACGAGGGGGAACGCCTTTTCTTCCCAATCGTCGGCACGCACTGCATTCGCGTCTGGACGCTTAGTCGTCGCGGCGCGCTGCGGGAGTTGAAGCTGGAGAACAAGAATGAACGCAAGGAAATCACCTAGTAGCAGTGGCGCTAAATCGAAGGTCCTGGCTAGGACAGCCGAGCGCGCCTACGTCCCGACTTCGGTTCGGCGTGACCTGTGGGTTGCCGCAGGCGGCCGATGCGAGTTCCGCGGCTGCTGCAAGCCGGTGGACCGGGATTTCCTTACTCAGGCCAGATGCAAGGTCAGCGAGTACGCCCACATCATTGCCGACAGCCCCGCTGGGGCTCGTGGCATTCCAGGCGAGTCAGAGAGGCTTGCAGCAGACCCGAGCAACCTCATGCTCGCGTGCTTCGACTGCCACGCTCGTATCGACCGCGATGGCCGAAGCAACGAGTTCACGACAGAGCAGCTACGCGCGATGAAGCGCGAGCATGAGGCGCGAATCGAGCGCATTTACTCGGCCACGGGAGTGGTCGAAAGCATGCCGCTCGTCATTTCGTTTCCCATTGGTGCTCACGTGCCTGTCGTCGAGGTTCGCGATATCCACTATGCGATGCTGACCAACAGCAACTTCCATCAGTTCCCCACGCCGTCCGCCATCCACATCGACCGGAGCAATTTCCATCTCCAGGACAACGACCCCGACTTCTGGACGAACGCACAACGCGCACTCACCCAGCAATACGAGAGGCTCGTCCTTCCAGAACTTACGGCCAGAGGTGGCGCTGCGCACCTAACAATTGCGGGCTTTGCCCCCATTCCAATGCTAATGAAGCTCGGCTCGCTCGTCGGAGACAAGACGCCAGCAACCATCCTCGACCTCCCTGGCGAGAAGTGGCTTTGGGATACTCGCGATGCCTGCCCCGAGCCGCAGTACGCCTACAGCGTACCCGCGACACTACCTCGCGAGGTGTCTGTGGTGGTCAGCATTTCTGGCAGGGCTCAGCATCCCGTTGGACGCGTACTCGTCGAGTTCGAAGCTGTGGCTCCGGGCCGCGGCATCATCCGTAAGGACGCGCACATTCAGCAGTTCCGCACGAGCTTCAACGCGTTCCTACAGCATCTTTTTGCTGCCGGCGTCCGAGTCGTGCACATACATCCGGCAACCCCGCTGTCGGCGAGCATCGAGATCGGTCGCCTGCTCTTGCCCAAGATGTTCGAGGAGGTTCACGTCTGGGAGTGGCAGGCGCCGGACTGGAAGCAGGCGTTGCGGCTGAAGTAACCGATCAGCCCTAACCTTGATACTCCTAGCCCGCCTGTCGTTCTCTACCGAACCACTGTCTGCCGCAGGCTAGGATACCGCTCAAAGAGGAAGCGAATGGCAAACTCATTCACTATTTATTGGGGCGCCAAGGGTTGGCAAGACTTATCTCTGGGTGATCAACTCCGGGGCGCCGGCGGCTCAGACTTCATCGGCAAGGTCAGTCCCGGCGATCGTGTGTATGTGACAAACATCGCTGGCGGCGTACTTCGTCTGCTCGGCGCCTTCACGGTGAGCAGGGTCACCAAGGCATCAGAGGGGCAGCCACTTGGCATTAGTTGGGAGGCGCGGGAGTACCTCTGGCCCGAAGTTGACACGTCTACTACATTCGCTTTTCGAGAGCTATCGCTTGAGTTAGTGAGTAACTTGCGATTCGAAGATGGCGCGAACCGAGTGGCGCTGGATCGACGAGTCTCAGGGCAGGTCGAGCGCAATGCGATGCGAGCAGTGCGCCGTTTAACTCCGGCGTCCGCGAAAGTTCTTGAGCAGGCTCTCGACGTTGACTGCGTCGATCCCGGTATCTCTGGTGACCGGCGCAGCAAGGAGCGCCTTCCTGCCGAATTGCTGAGGGAGGCTACCCCGGATCTGATTTACGCAAGTGTTGCGGCCCTCTTGGATGGCACTGCACATGGATTCGGGGAGTCCACCGACTACGACCTCATCACCGATGAGGGCATACGCCTTCCTCCAAAGGCTGTGTTCGGCCACGCTCTTGCTCGCGCACTCGGGCGCGAAATTCTGCCCAAGCACTTTTCCGGCGGAGAAGACTCTGTTTGCTTTCGGCTTATTCGGGAGGCAGGGTATTGCATTGTCCGGAAGGACGAGAACCACCCAGGGGTGGCTGAGCTCAACCTCGATCAAGACGACACCCCTCCCGATGTGTATCCTGAAGGAGCAAAGACCCTGAAGCAACATATCAGCCGCGAGCGCAAGCCTGCGGCGGCTCGGGCTAAAAAAGCAGACTTCATCAGGAAGCACGGCCGCTTGTTCTGCGAGAGGTGTCGAACAGATCCTGTCAAACTCTTCGGCTCCGAACACGGTGATGCTTGCATTGAGGTACACCACGCGCGAGTTGAGGTGGGCCTCATGCCTACGGGTCACATGACCCGGCTAGAGGACCTGCAATGCCTTTGTGCTAACTGCCATCGCTTCGTGCATCGTCTGGTTCGCCGAGGTTTACCTCCTTCAGGTGAATGAACCGTTGCTGAGCCGACAAGGCTGCGAGTACTGGCCACCTTTCGCACACGCTTACAGACAAACGGCCGGGTTGAAGTGCGATCAATCCACACCAGCGGCAGGACCGCTTATGGCAGAAGAGCAGACCAACAGCGCTGGCCTAGCAGTTGACGGCCATCGCTGCAAAGCTGCCCTCCTCACAATCCGCCCCATCGGTACATCGGGCGCGGCAATCCCGCCACCTTTTCAGGATCTCAAAGGCGCTTCAAATCCCAGAGGCATGGCGCAGCAGCCCTGATCGTCTACAAACATGCAAAACACGGTGCCTTCCTTCAGCGCACTTTCTTCGCTCTCAAAACTCGGCGCAGTTCCCCAAGTGCTGCCTCCAATGTCGTGGCTCTATGAAAGGTGTTTTGAAGTACCGAGTTTTTCGGCTTGAGCGGTTGATAGCATTTTTGATTGCCATCCCATGCCCCCACCGTTACTGCTCCACAGGCCTTGACACCCCTGTACAAGCAGCCACCCACCATTGCGACTAAAGTCGCCCGCTGGACCTTGCGGGCTCTGCGGCCTGTCTTACTCAGTCATGAACCAACTCGATTCAATGCGTGCCCTGCTCAGTGTGGTGGACCAGGGCGGGTTTGCGCCTGCTGCGCAGGCCCTCAACACCTCGCGGGCCAAGGTCACGCGGCTGATCCAGGATTTGGAGGCGGCGCTCAACATCCGGCTGTTGCAACGCACCACCCGCACGCTGTCGCTGACCGAGGCGGGCGAGGTGTATGTGGCGCGCATCCGGCCCTTGATCGAGGGGCTGGATGCCGCCAACGATGAGGCCAGTACCAGCGGGCGCACACCGGGCGGGCTGTTGAAGGTGCAATCGTCGCTTGATTTTGCGGCGGCCCAGTTGATCCCCCGGGTGCCGCGGCTACAGCGCGTGTACCCTCGGCTGGAGATCGAGGTCAACACCAGCGACCGACACCTGGAGGCGCCCGATCTCAAGTCGGATGTGACTGTGCTGTTCAGCCGTCAGGGCCTGGCCGATGGCGACTACACCGCCGTCAAGCTGGGCACCACCCATGCCTTGCTCTGTGCATCGCCCCGGTATCTGGAGGCCTACCCGGCCCCGGCGCATCCCTCAGAGCTGGCGCAGCACGCCTGTCTGTTCCCCAAGGGCAAGGGCCTGCCCGAGGTGTTGCGGTTTCACCCGACGGGCCCCGGGGCGCAGCCCGGTGTGGATGTGCGGCCCGGGCCGGCCCGTTTTCACTCGCACAGCCCCGAGGCCCTGTACATGGCCGCATTGCAGGGCATGGGCATCATCGGCATGCTCTCTGCCCATGCCCAACCGTACCTGCAGAGCGGGGCGCTGGTGCGCGTGTTGCCCGGCTGGGTGGGTGAATCGTGGCAGGTGTGGTTGGCCTTCACCGGCCGCAAGCATGTGCCGCGCAAGGTTCAGGCCTTTCTGGCCTTTCTCAAATCCGAATTTGGCGATCCTGAAGCAGATCCCTGGCAAGGGGCATGAACTGGGAGCCTGGGGCTTGCCTGTCTGAATCATTCGCCAGTGGGTTGTGAAGAAGGGTGCGGGCCTTGGCCTGGCAGCGTGCCCGCCAGCACCTGGCGCAAGGCTGTGCCCAGGCGCTTCACACCTTCCATGATCGCCGCCTCGTCAAGGAGGGCGTAGCCCATGATCAGGCCCGCGCAGCGCTGCTGGCCAGGCCCGGCGGGGTGGGGGTGGTACAGCGGGCTGATGGGGTAGACGCGCACGCCCAGATCGCGGGCGGCTTGCACCAGGGCTGTTTCGGCGCTGGGTGGCAGCGAGCGGCACCACACCACCACATGCAGGCCGCTGGCGGCGCCCTGAATCTCGATGTGGTCACCCAGTTGCTGCGTCAGTGCCTGGGTCAGCGCGCGCTGGCGGGCCGCCTGGTGGCGACGGATGCGCCTCACGTGGCGCGCATAGCTGCCGTCTTCCAGCAGCCGGGCCAAGGCACGCTGTACCCCCGATGCGGTCTGGCGGTCGGCCAGGCGCTTGGCGGTGGCAAAGGGGGCCACCAGACTGGGGGGCAGCACCATGTAGCCCAGGCGCAGTTGGGGCGACAAGGTTTTGGAGAAGGTGCCCACGTGGATCACGCGGGCGTGGCGGTCCAGCGATTGCAGCGTTTCTTCGGGGCCCACCGTGTAGCGGTATTCGCTGTCGTAATCGTCCTCGATCACCCAGGCGCCGGTTTCGTTGGCCCAGGCCAGCAATTGCCTTCGGCGGGCCAGGGGCAGAAAAGACCCCAGCGGAAACTGGTGGGTGGGCGTGACATAGGCCATCTGCACCGCGCCCAGCGCTGCAAGCTGCCCGGTCTTCAGGCCCTGCCCATCCACCTCCACACCCACCAGTCGGGCCCCACAGGCCATGAAGGCCTGCTGGGCGGCCTGGTAGCCGGGGTTCTCGACCACTACGCTGTCGCCTGGGTCCAGCAGCAGGCGGGCGCACAGGTCCAGCGCCTGCTGCGATCCGTTGACGATCATGATCTGGTCCAGCGTGCACACCAGGCCACGGGTCTGGCTCAGGTGGGCGTGCAACGCCTGGCGCAGCGGAAGGTGGCCTCGCGGGTCGTCGTACGCGAGCCGGCTGGCCCGCTGGCGCTCCACTTGGCGCATGGCCTTGCCCCAGGCCAGGGTCGGAAAGTCGGCGCCCGACAGTGGCCCGTAGATGAAGTCGATCTCGCCGGGGGCGGTGGGGCGCGCATCGTTCGGACCCAAAGCAGCCATGCGTTGCCCGATGGCTGAAAGCCGACCGGCGTGATGCCCGGCTTGGTGCCCGGCGGGGGCCAACCTGGGCCGCGTGTCAGGCTGGTCTACGGTAGGGGCAGTGGCGGCAGGGCCTGCGGCCACGCGGCTGCTGGCGCCGGTGCGTGTCTCGATGAACCCGTCGGCGGCCAGTTGCTCGTAGACCAGGGTGACCGTGGCCCGTGACAGCCCCCGTTCTGCCGCCAGTGCTCGGGTGGAGGGCAAGGCCAGGCCAGGGGCATAGGTGCCATCTGCGATGCGGGCCCGGATCTCGTCATACAGCGCGCGGCTGCGGCTGGGGCGGCCCTTGGGCATCAGGGGCATGGCGAAACTGGACTGGTCATTTTGTTGCAAACTGGATATTTATTTCAGGCCAATGATGCCGCAAAGTGGCGGGGCTCGCCGGGCTTTTCCGGCGTCTGTTCCGACCAAGGTTGTCACATGTACCTGCCCAAGCAATTCGCCGAGCCTCGCATCGAGGAACTTCACCGCATCGTCCGCCACAACGCCCTGGGCATGTTGGTGACCCACACCGCCAACGGGCTGGAGGCCCATCACCTGCCCTTGTTGCTGGAGCCCGATCAGGGCCCGCAGGGCACGTTGATCGCCCACGTGGCGCGGGCCAACTCGCTTTGGCAGGAGGTGGCCGATGGCGACCCGGTGCTGGTGGTGTTTCGCGGGGCGCAGGGCTACATCTCGCCCAACTGGTACCCCGGCAAGCACGAGACCCATCGTCGTGTGCCCACCTGGAACTACGAGGTGGTGCATGCCCACGGCACGCTGCATGTCCGCGACGACGAGCGCTTTGTCCGTGGCGTGGTGGCCAAGCTGACGCGCGAGCACGAGGCCGACCAGCCCAGCCCCTGGAAGATGGGGGACGCGCCGCCTGACTACCTGGCCGAACAGTTGCGCCACATCGTGGGGATCGAGGTCCGCATCACCCGCCTGGAGGGCAAGCGCAAGCTGAACCAGCACCATCAGGCCCCAGACCGCGAAGGCGCCATCCGCGGCCTGCAGGCGCAGGGCAACCACGCCCTGGCCAAGGCCATGGCCGAGGCGGTGGCACCGCCGGCCTCAAGCTGATCGCACAGGTCTTATTTTTCGTGCTTGGTGGCGGCTTTGCTGCTGGCGATCACTCCCCCGATTCCAAAGCCGGCGGTTGTCCCTCAACCCGCCCTATGGCTTGGCACCATCCTCTGCGAGAGCGATGATCCCCGGGCCAGCAAAAATTGGCGCAAGCGTTCGGGATAGTCGGCGCGCACGGCGCCTAGCACAGACGGCCTGGCAGCCAGCGCCTGGCGCCAGCGTTGAAGCCTCGGCAAGCCGGCCCAGAAGCCGAAGTCGGCTATCCCGTCAAAGACGTCGAAATACCGGAACACCGGCCCGAACACGGCATCCACCAGGCTGAAGTGGGTGCCTGCAAAAAAAGGTCCATCGCCCAAGGCCGACTCGATCTGCGCGAAACGGGTGTGGATCTCTGCGGCCCGCGCGTTCAAGGCCGTTTCTTCGGCCGCACTGTAGAAGGCGCCGATCAGGTTGAGCAAAGCAGATCCGAACTCGATCCACGAGCGGTGCCGGGCGCGCTGCAGCGCATCGGCCGGATGCAAGCGCGCAGGCGTGGTCTCGTCGAGGTACTCGCAGATCACAGCCGACTCGAAGATGGCCTTGTCCCCGACGAGCAACACCGGTGTCTTGCCCAGTGGCGAGATCTTCAGGAACCAGTCTGGCTTGGCGGCCAGGTCTATGTTGAGTCGTTCAAAGGCTAGGCCTTTTTCGGCCAGCACGATGGCGGCGCGCTGCACATAGGGGCACAGCGCGTGGCTGACCAGTGTCAAAGGGGTGCCGCTGGAAGGGGCGGTCGACGTGACACATGAATCCATGACTGACTCCGGAGGCGTTAATGAGGTCTTCAGTGTGTTGTTGCAAATGAGAAATGAAAATAGACTCTGTCGCACACCATGATTGCAACAACGCAATACAAAATTTCACCCTCCGATCTGGAGGTCCTGCTGGCGCTGGCCCGCGCCGGGACGCTGGCTACCGCGGGCGAAAGGCTGGGGGTCGATGCTTCGACGGTGTTCCGTTCGTTGCAGCGCATCGAACGCGGGCTGGGGCGTTCGCTGTTCGAGCGCAGTCGAACGGGCTACCTGGCCAACGAGTTCGCGACCGAGCTCATGGTCCATGCCGAGCAGATCGAATCGGCACTGGCGGCAGCTCGCTCATCCGTTGACTCGGCACCTTCAAGCATTGCAGGCTCGGTACGCATCACGACCACCGACACCCTGCTGCACGGCGTGGTCGCCCCCGCCTTGCAAGGCCTGCGCCGGGCGCACCCGCAGCTGAACTTCGAGCTGCACACCGGCAACGAACTGGCCAGCCTGACGCGACGCGACGCCGACATCGCCGTGCGCGCTACCCGACACCCACCGCAGCACCTGGTCGGCAAAAAGGTCGGGACCATCCGCGTCGCTTTGTATGCCCCACGCCGAGGCTCAGTGCACAGCCTCGCTGAGGTCGAGGCTGGCCAGGCCGATTGGATCGCCCCGGACGACGCTTTGCCCGAGCATCCTTCGGTGCTCTGGCGCAAGCGCCATTTTCCCAAGGTGGCCCCACGCTATCGGGTCGACAGCATCCTGTCGGTGCTGGAGTTGATCGCGCTCGGCCTGGGGGTGGGCATCGTGCCGCTGTTCCTCGCGCAAGACCGCAAGGATGTCGTGCGCCTGACAGAGCCGCTGGACGAAGGCGAGACCGAACTCTGGCTGCTGACCCATCCCGAAGCCCGCCACCTGCGGCGGGTGGGCTTGGTCTACTCGCACCTGGCCCAGGCCATGAGCTTGCCTTGAAGGGCTTACTGGCCGGCAGCCGCCGCCAGGTCCACCACCCGCTGGTGGCACGATGGCGCCAGATCAGCGGGCTGCGCTGATTTTCAGTCCCTGGCCTGGGCTCTATCGCCCGCGTCTAGGCGGGCATGCAGAATGCTCCCGGTGGATGACTCGGTCATGACCACCTCCTGGGTGCCCGGTCTGACGGCCACATTGGTCACGGTGGCCCCTGCTGCGCTGCGCAGGAACTCGGTCACTTCACCGCGGCCGTTGAGCACGAACACCCCGCCCAGGCTGGCGTGGGCGACCAGCAGCCGATCGCGCTCCAGCCAGGCCAGGCCATCGGGCCCACTGGTGCCGAAGAAGGTCTGGAAGGCGCCCATTTTCGAGAGGCTTCCGTCGGGCAACAGCGGTGCCCTCCAGATCTGATTGCCCCTTGTGACGGCCACGAACAGCACGCTGGCGTCATCATTGACGGCCAGACCGTTGGGGCTGGGGGCGTTGGCCAGCAACAGGTCCAGCTGGCCGTTGGATCGCAGTCGGTACACCCGGCCCGTCGGGTCGTGCAGGCCGGTCTGGCCCTGATCGGTGAAGTACAGGTGGCCGTCGCGATCAAACACCAGGTCATTCACGCCCTTGAAGGACTCGCTGTTGCGGTGACCCAGCACGGTGCACAACTGGCCCGTGCCCGGATCCAGGCGAAGAATGCCGCTCCTGTAGTCGGCGATCCACAGGCTGCCATCGGGGTGGATGGCCATCCCGTTGGGCCACCCGTCGTATTCGAGCACCAGATGCCAGCTCAGATCAGGTGCGATCCGGAAGATGCGGCCATAGGGGATGTCGGTCACGTAGAGGTTGCCCTGCGCATCAAACACAGGGCCTTCCAGAAAGCTGTCCATGACATGGCCGGGTTTGTTGGCATCCACCCAGTCAGTGCGCCGGGCCTGCCTGAAGACATCGGGCAGGCGGGTCAGCACCGCAGTGGGGATGACGGTGGGCGGGGTGAAGCTCAGGTTCCACATGGCCGGGCTCACTCCGGTTTGACACCGGCGGACTGGGCGATGGCCGACCAGGCCGCGATCTCTTTCTTGACCAACGCAGCGAAATCGGCGCTGGGCAGGCCGCCAGGCTGGGCTCCCTGCTGAGCGAAGCGCTCTTGCAGGGCCGGGTCGGTCATCGCTTTCGCGACTTCTTGCTGCAGCTTTTGCACGACGCTGGCTGGCGTGCCCTTGGGCGCCGCCAGGCCAAACCAGTTGACCACGGTGAAGCCTGGCAGCCCGGCCTCTTTGAAGGTGGGCACGGCCGGCAGGCCAGCCAGGCGCTTGTCACCGGTGGTTGCCAGGGCGCGCACCTTGCCGCCTTTCACGACGGGAATCGCCGTGGGGCTGGCCGTGATCAGGACATCGACCTGCTGGCCCATGAGGGCCAGCATGGCGTCGCCTGCACCTTTGTAGGGAATGTGGGTCATGAAGACCTGGGCCTCCTTCTTGAACACCTCGCCTGCCAGGTGGGTGGAGCTGCCCGCGCCACCCGATCCGAAATTGAGTTGAGCTGGATGCGATTTGGCATAGGCGATCAGATCGGCCACGGTCTTGAACGGAGACTGCGCAGGCACCACCAGCACGACCGGGGTGATGGCCAGTGTGGTCACCGGGATCAGATCCGAAGCATGTTCCCAAGGCAGCTTCTTGAAGATTGCGGGCAGCATCGCGTAGGTGGTGTCGTTGGTCAGCAGGGTGTTGCCGTCGGGGGCTGCCTTGGCCACGAAGTTGCTGCCGATGGTGCCGGAGGCGCCCGTTTTGTTTTCGACGAAAAACGACTGACCGGTCT
Source organism: Curvibacter sp. GW821-FHT01G03 (assembly GCF_059422285.1). Classification (NCBI taxonomy): domain Bacteria; kingdom Pseudomonadati; phylum Pseudomonadota; class Betaproteobacteria; order Burkholderiales; family Comamonadaceae; genus Curvibacter; species Curvibacter sp. GW821-FHT01G03. Next base: position 18,195 of record NZ_JBWKWP010000027.1, on the reverse strand, counting down.
GTTCGGTCAGCTTCTGGGCCACCTGACGGGCTGCGAAGTCGGTGGTGCCGCCGGCCGCATAGGGCACCACGATGCGCACCGGTTTGTCGGGCCAGGCGGGCTGTGCCCACAGGGGCATGCCAAGGCTGGCTGCCAGCGTGAAAGGCAGCAGCGTTTGCTGGATGTGCATGTCTTGTCTCTCGAATGATGTAGGTTGGGATTTGCTCAGTCGAACTTGATGGCGCTGGCCTTGATCAGCTCTTGCCATCGGGCCTGTTCGGTCTGCAGAAAGCGGGCAGTTGCTTCCAGTGAACCGCCCAACGGCAGGCTGCCCTCGGCGGCCAGGCGTTCACGCGTGGCGGGCTGTGCCAAGGCCCGCTCGGTGGCGGCGTTCAGCGCCTGCACCAGGTCCTTTGGGGTCTTGGCCGGGGCCACCAGCATCTTCCAGTCGGTGGCCTGGAAGCCCGCATAGCCTGACTCGGCCACCGTGGGTGTGCCGGGCAGGATGGACAGGCGGTTGAGCGAGGTCACCGCCAAGGCCCGCAGCCGCCCGGCCTTGATCATGCCGATGACGGCCTGAGGGGTGGCGAACATGCAGTCGGTCTGCCCGCCCAGCAGATCGGTGATGGCGGGAGCCGCCCCCTTGTAGGGGATGTCCAGCACATTGTTGAGTCCGGCCTGGCGGGCCAGCATCACACCGGCCAGGTGCCCCACGGTGCCGGTGCCGGCGAGCGCCTGCTTGAGTGGCGTCTTGGCGTTGCGGCCCGCCCTGATGAGATCGGCCAGGGTGCCCCACGGCGCTTCTTGGCGCACGACCAGGATGGTCGGCACTTCGGCCACTGCGGCGATGGCGATGAAGTCCTTCTTTTCATTGAACGGGATGCGCTCCATGGCCACCGGATTGATGGCCAGATTGGACGTCTGCGCCAGTCCCAGGGTGTAGCCATCTGCAGGCGATTTGGCCACGATGTCGAGGCCTATGTTGCCCGCACCGCCGGGCTTGTTGTCCACGATGATCGGCCACTTCGTGTCCTGGGTGATGCGTTCGGCGATCAGCCGGGCCACGGCATCCGTGCCGCCGCCCGCCGCGTACGGAACGACCAGGCGCACAGGCTTGGTCGGCCAGGCGGGTTGGGCCTGCACGCGGTCCGTCAACACCGGCAGTGTGGCGGCCAGCGCCAGCTTGATGAGGTCTCGGCGTTGCAACTCAGACATGGGCCTCTCCCTGAACCAGGCCTTGGGCCTGCATGGTTTCAATCTCACGTGCGGTGTAGCCCAGCTCCTCGAGCAGGGCCACGCTGTGTTCGCCCAGCCGGGGCGGGTTCATGCGGATGCCCGGCCGGCTGTCGCCCAGCATCAGGGGCAGCAGCACGGTCTTGCAAGCGCGACCATCGGGCAGCGTGATGGGCGCTAGCGTGCCCGTTCTGTTCAGATGGGGGTCGTCCAGCAGGTCTTGGGGCTTGGCGATCGGGGCAAAGGGCAGCCCGCGTTCTTCGAAGATCCGGGCAATGTCCTGGGCCGTGCGGTTCTCGAGGTGGGCGCGCAACACGGGCAGCAGCCAGTCGCGGGCTAGCACGCGGTCGTTGTTGCTTCGCAGGCGGAGATCGGCCTTCAGTGGGCCCAGATCGAACGCCTCGCAGAAAGCGGCCCAGGCACTGTCGCTGACCACCGCCAGGAAGATCTGCTCACCGTTCTTGACCGTGAACACGTCATAGATGGCCCAGGCCGAGATGCGGTTGGGCATGGGCGCGGGGGGCTTGCCCGTGACGGCAAACTGCATCATGTGCTGCGCCACCAGAAACACATTGTTCTCGAACAGCGCTGATTGGACGAGCTGGCCGCGGCCGGTCTTTTCGCGCTGGGCGAGCGCGGCCATGGTCCCCATGGCCCCGAACATCCCACCCATGATGTCGTTCACGCTGGTGCCCGCCCGCAAGGGATCGCCCTCACGCCCGGTCATGTAAGCCAGGCCTCCCATCATCTGCACCACCTCATCCAGCGCGGTGCGCTTCTCATAGGGGCCGGGCAAAAAGCCTTTGTGGCTGACGTAGATGAGACGCGGATCCAGCCGGGACAAGGTTTCGTAACCCAGGCCGAGCCGGTCCATCGTGCCGGGGCGGAAGTTCTCGCTCACGACGTCGGCAGTCGCGATCAGCTTGAGCGCGACCTCCATGCCTTGCGGCGATTTGAGATCCAGCGCGATGCTTTTCTTGTTGCGGTTGAACATCGGGAAGAAGCCTGCGCCGGAGCCCAGCAGGTTGCGGCTGCTGTCACCGGCGATGGGTTCGACCTTGATCACCTCGGCGCCGAGGTCGGCCAGCACCATGCCGCAGGAGGGGCCCATGACCATGTGGGTGAACTCGACCACCCGCACGCCGGCGTAGGGCAGGGGCTGGGCTGCGGTCTGATCGGACGATGGGTCTGTGGCGCTCATGCCGGCTCCTTGGCTTGGGTGGGGCAGGCAACGGCCCAGCCTTTGGGCAGCCCCGCTTCGGGGGTCATGCCGTACAAGGGTTCGCCGGGCAGACCGGCACTCAAGGGCTGGCGGGCCTCGAACAGGCGTGGCAGATCGATGCCGGTGGCGATGCCCATGGCCTCGAACATGAACACCAGGTCTTCTGTCACCACATTGCCACTGGCCCCCGGTGCGTAAGGGCAGCCGCCCAGGCCGCCAAGCGAAGCGTCAAAGGTCCGCACCCCGGCGTCGTAGGCCGCCAGGCAGTTCGCCAGGCCCAGCCCCCGGGTGTTGTGCATGTGGGCCGCCCCGGCGCGCTCGCCCAGGGCGGCACGCAGGCGGGTGAACAGCCGCTTGACCTGGGCGGGGTTGGCCATGCCGGTGGTGTCCGACAAGCCCGATTCATCGGCACCGGCCTGCACGCACTGCTCGGCCAGCCAGATCACATCGTCTTCTGGCACCTGGCCCTGGAGCGTGCAGCCGAAGGCCGTCGAGATCCCGGCCTCCAGCTTGACGTGGGGCGCCAGCTCATCGCGCATCCGGGCGATCGCACGCACCTCTTCCACCATCTGCTCTCGCGTCTTGCGCACATTGGCCAGCGAGTGCGCCTCGCTGGCCGAGACCGGCATCGTCAGCTTGTGCACGCCGGCGCGCAGGGCCGCTTCTGCACCCCTCTGGTTGGGCACCAGGGCCATCACGCAGACACCGGCATGGGTCAGCGCATGCCGCACCACCTCGGCCGCGTCGGCCATCTGCGGCAGCAGGCGTGCCGGCACGAACGAGGCGACCTCGATCTCTTGCACGCCGGCGGTCACCAGGGCGTCGATCCAGGCCTTCTTGTGCTCGGTCGGCATGGTCGCCTTCACGGATTGCAGGCCGTCGCGGGGCCCGACTTCGCTGATCAGCACCGAGGTGGCCGATCGATGTGGATGGGAACTGGGCATTCTCTTGACGTCTCCTGAAAATTCTGTAAGATAGAACACAAATCTGTTTAATAGAATTTAGAGCAAGAACGCCCATGGCGTCAAGGCGCGCATTCGTCCCCGGAAAAGGTCAGCCCATGCCCAGAAAAGCCCAAACTCAATCCCTGGCCGATGAGTCCAGCGCGCCCGGCGGGGCTGCTGCGGTTGACCGTGCCATCACGCTGCTGGCCGCGTTCCGTCACGGAGATGCCGCCTTGTCGCTGGCGGAGCTGGCAGAGCGCACCCGGCTCTACAAGAGCACCGTGCTGAGGTTGCTCGCCTCGCTCGAGCACGGGCGCCTGATCGAGCGCCTGCCCGACGGGCGCTATGCGCTGGGCCTGGAGGTGGCGCGCTTGTACACCATCTATGCAGACACCTTCTCCCTGGATCGCTTGGTGATCCCGGTGCTCGAAGACCTGGTCCTCAAGACCGGCGAAAGCGCGGCCTATCACGTTCGGCAAGGGCACCCGCCCAACCAGACTCGTCTGTGCCTGTATCGAGTCGATTCACCGCATCCGATCCGGGACCACATCCGGGCCGGCGACGTGCTGCCCTTGAGTTCGGGAACTGGTGGGCGCGTGCTGTCGGCGTTCGGCCTCGGTCATGAGCAGCAAGTGCTCAGTCAGGAAGAACGGGTGCTCTATGCGCGCATCCGCGAGCAGGGGTATTTCGCCTCGGTGGGCGATCGTCTGAAGGAGGTGGCCGGCATCTCCGCCCCCGTGAACAACGCCCAAGGCGCGGTGGTGGCCGCCGTCACCCTGACGATGCCTAATCACCGGTATGACGAGCGCTACGTCAAAGACGTCCTGGCTGCTGCCAGGCAACTGAGCCAAGGCATGGGTTGAGGGGGGGCCATACTGCCCTGGCTCGGGCTTGGGTCGCGGTGGGAACGTGCCTCGGGGGTCAGGCCAGCCCGCGTGGCTCATCAAGCGTGCGCCGCATGCTGGCGCGACTGGTGCAGGCCTCGGCCAGAAAGGGGTCGCTCACGCCGTAGATTGCCGTGCTCGTCCAGCGTGGCCGCTGAGAAGGCCTTCTTCATTCAGCCCTTGGGGCGCAACAGTTGCTCGGCCATGTCTTCGGCAAGCTGCTGTCGATGGACGATCATGCTTATCCATTTTTATTGAAATCAGATCATTTTCAGTGAACGCCGTTGGGGCCAGCCTCGCCGCCGGAGCCTTCCTGCCATCGCTTTATCCGATGGAATCCATCCAGAAATATCGGCTTTCCATGAGGGGGCGTGGGTGTTCGAATCGGGCCCCTGTCGCCATCCGACCCTGTGCGTTTTGTTCTGCCAACCACCGGGCGTCTGTGTTGGCGATCTCCATCAACTTCAGGAATCGATCCCATCATGACGACGAAATGCATTGCCATTCTTGGCGCCGGCCCCGGACTGGGGCTGGCTCTGGCCCGACGGTACGGAAAAGACGGCTACGCCGTGGCCCTGGTCGGCCGGCGTGTCGAGGTCCTGCAGGCTCAAAGCCGGCAACTGGGCGCAGAAGGGGTGACAGCACAGGGCTTTCAGGCCGATCTGCGCGAGCCGGCCCAGGTGAGTGCGGTGGTGGCAGACATCCTGTCCCGTTTTGGCCGGATTGATGTGCTGTATTACGGACCCAATGCGCCTGAGGCCTTTGTCCCGGCCTCCTTGCTCAGCGTGGACGATGTCAAAGACAAGGTCGAGCTGTTTCTGTACGGCCTGGTGGCCGCTGTGGGTGCGGTGCTGCCGACCATGCGGGCACTGCCGCAGGGTGCCATCCTGGTGGGGCTGGGGGGCTCGGCGGCGGTGGGGCTGCCGTTCATGAGTGGCCCTGGGCCGGCGCTGGCGGGGGCTCGCAACTACCTGTACTCGCTGCATGGCGAGTTGGCCTCGCAGGGCATCTATGTGGGCATGCTGACGTTGTCTGCCGTGATCCAGCACAGCGGCTGGCATGAGGGCATCCAGTCGGGCCGCATTGCCATGCAGCTGCCGCCGGGGTTCCAGATTCCGGAGGTGTCGCCCGACGTGCTGGCCGCCATGTTGCAGCACGCCATGCTGGAGCGCTCCGGCCCCGAGCTGACCTACCCGCCGGCGCCCGCCGCGGCGGCCTGAGGGCCTGAGCCCTGCGCGTGTGCCAACTGCATGCCCTGCACGCCCTGCACGCCCTGCTCGGCCGCCGCTCGCTTGAGCTCGTCAAGCAGCCAGCGCCCCGCCGGGCCCGGTGGCAGGTCGGTACGGTGGATGGCGGTCAGGGACATGCTCACGTTGGCCCGGCTTTCCTCGAACTCCAGCGACACCAGCCGGCCTTGCTCGATGTCAGCCTGCACCACATGCAAGGGCATGCCACCCCAACCCAGGCCGGCCTTCAGAAAGGCGTGCTTGGCGCCCAGATCGGACAGGCGCCAGGTCTTGGGCGAGAGCACGCCCATGTCCATGCTCTGGGTCAGTTGAGAGCGGTCGCTCAGCACCAGCTGCACATGCTGGCGCAGTTCGCGGCTCGACAGCGCCCGGCCGGCCTGGGCCAGCGGATGTTCGGGTGCGGCCACCATCAGGTAGGGCACGCTCATCAGGTGCTCGCTGCTCAGTTCGGGGTGGTCGGTCAGCAAGGGGGCCCGCACGCCGAACGAGCAACTGCCCTCCAGCACCGGCTCCATCACGGCGCCCATGCCCTCCACCGAAATGCGCAGTGGCGTGCGCGGAAACTGCTTGTGGAAGCCGGCCACGGCGGTGGTCAGGACGCTGGTGGGCAGAAACACGTGGGCGACCACCTTCAGCTCGGGCTCAAGCCCGGCGCCCATGCCCTTGGCCCGGGCCTTGAAGCGGTCCATGTTGTCGGCCACCTGTCTCGCGTCGGTCAGCAACTCGCGGCCGATGGTGGTGAGTTGGGGGCGCCGTGTGGACCGGTCGAACAACTGCACGCCCAGCTGGTTCTCCAGGTTGGCCAAGGTCTGGCTCACGACGGACTGGGCCCGGCCCAGTTGCCGCCCCGCTGCAGAAAAGCTGCCGCAATCGGCGGCAGCGATGAAGGTACGCAATTGATCCAGGGTGACGGCATCCAGCATCTATCTGTCCAATCGATGGTATTGATCTAAAAATATAGGCTTTTCAGATTTTACGGCGATCGCTAACTTCCAGGCCTGGGCTCAACGGTGAGCCTCCTACAACTGGAAAACGCCATGAAACTGTTGCACATCGACTCCAGCATCCTGCACGGGGATTCCGTCAGCCGCGATCTTTCGGCCCGGGTGGTGGCCACCTGGGTCGGGCGTCACCCCGGCCTTCAGGTCCGACACCTCGACCTGGCGCTGACCCCCTTGGGCCACCTCACGCAGGCCCATCTGGCGGTCCAGCAGGGCGCGCCGGCGCCTGCCGAACAGGCGGCCGACATCGCCGCGGGCCAACAGGCCTTGGCTGATTTTCTGGCGGCCGACGTGGTGGTGGTGGGCGCGCCCATGTACAACTTCGGCGTGCCCACCCAGCTCAAGGCCTGGCTCGATCGCCTGGCCGTGGCAGGCAAGACCTTCAGTTACGGCGAGCAAGGCCCGAAGGGCTTGTGCGGTGGCAAGAAGGTGATCGTGGCTTCGTCGCGTGGCGGCATGTTCAGCGAGGGCACCCCGCTGGCCGCCATGGACCACCAGGAGGCCCATCTGCGCGCCTTCTTCGGCTTTTTGGGCATCCAGGAGGTGGCGGTGGTGCGTGCCGAAGGCCTGGCCATGGGCCCGGCCGTGCGTGAGCAGGCCCTGGCTTTGGCACAAGCCCGCATCGCCGAGCTGGCCGCCGCCTGAGGCTGGCTTCCGATGGTCCACGCCCCGTCTCCAGACCGGTTCCACCATGCCATTCCAGATCACCGCACCAATCCATGGGCAGCTCCGCGCCCATGCCCATTTCTCGGCCAACAGCTTTGACCTGCACGGCCGGGGCGACGGCGAGTCGCCTTTCCTCCTGCTGGACGACTTTCGCGTTTGGGGGCGACCGTTTCCGCCCCACCCGCACGCTGGTTTCTCGGCGGTCACCTGTGTGTTTGAAGATTCAGGCAGCGGCTTGCGCGTGCGCGACTCGTTGGGCAACGACGTGCAGGTCGGGCCGGGTGGGGTGGTCTGGACGCAGGCGGGGCAGGGTGTCCTGCATCAGGAGATGGCTTCCAACCCAGGCCATGAACTGCATGGCGCCCAGATCTTCATCAACCTGAGCGGGCCGCACAAGTTGCTGCCGCCGCAGACCCTGTGGCTGGACGCGCCCGCGGTACCGCAGTGGTGCGGTGCCGGTGGCGACCGTGTGCGGGTGTTGGCCGGGCGTTTTGGTGTGATCTCCTCGACCCTCGCCCCGGCCGAAGACATCACCCTGCTGGATGTGCTCTTGCGCGACGGCCTTGATCTGCCTTGCAGCCCTGGCCGCTGCGCGCTGCTTTACGTGGTGTCGGGCCAGGTCCGGGTTTCTGGGCCAGGGGGCGACATGGGGGTTGTGCTCTCCGGGGGGCAGGCGGCGGAGTTCCGGGGCGAGGGCAGTGTCCGGCTCGATGCGCTCACCCCGGCCCATGTCCTTTGCATGGTGGGCGACAGCCTGCGTGAAACCCTGGTGATCAACGGTCCTTTCATCATGAACAGCCGCCAGCAGATCAGTGACGCCATGGCCCGATTCGAGTCCGGCGGCTTTGGTGCCCTGGCGCCCTTGCCAGAAGAATGAGTGAATCCATGAACTCCGTCTCTCACCCCAAACCTTCTATCGATCCATCCCGAGTCACGACCGGCAGCCGCCGCCGTCAGCAGCGTCATGCCCGCCTGCTCGAGGCCCAGGCGGCCAAGCCCCCGAAGTGCAAGGCGGAACCCGGCTTGTTCAGGCCCGTCGTCGATGCGCGCCGATGTGAAGGGCAGGGCGACTGCGCGGTCGTCTGCCCGGTCGCTGTCTTCAAGATCGACCGCATGCCCGACGAGGCCTTTGCGGCCATGCCCGTGCTGGTCCGGTTCAAGCTTTGGGCCCACGGCCGCCAGACGGCTTTCACGCCGCATGCCGAGGCCTGCCGGGCCTGTGGATCTTGTGTCAGTGCCTGCCCCGAGCAGGCGATCACCCTGGTGCGCGCCAGCGGCCACCAGAGCGGCAACCAGAGTGGCGTTGGGGCCTGAGCGGTCCTGCCGATGCGCCTTCAGCGCACCGAGGCCTCGTGGTGCAGCCAGGCGAGAAAAGCCTCCACCGCGGGGCGCTTGGCGTGGCGCTCGGGGTAGACCGCAAAGTGGGCCTTCACCGGAACGGCCTGATCGAGCCCGAACACCGCCTTGAGTTTGCCCTCGGCCAGATGGCCCGCGGCGATCACCGCGCTTTCGAGCGCCACACCCAGGCCCTGGGTGGCCGCGTCCAGTGACATCTGGGCGCGGTCGAAGCGCACTGGAAAGCGGTCAGGTGCCCGCAGGCCGCCGAAGCGGTTCAGCCAGTCTGACCACTGCACCACGCTCACATTGCTCTGGATCAGGGGCAGCTCCAGCAACTGCGCGATCTCGCGCAGCTTGTGCTGGCGGATGAACGCCGGGCTGGCCAGCGGCACGATGGGCTCCTCGAACAGCGGCTCGACCACCAGGTCGCCCCATTGCGGCACGCCGTAGCGAAGGTCGATGTCGGCCTGGCCCAGCGCGAAATCGCTGGGCGTGTGAGCGGCCGACAGGTTGAGCGAGATGTCAGGGTAGGCCTTGGCAAAGCGATGCAGCCGGGGCATCAGCCACAGGCTGGCAATGCTGGGGGCCGAGTGCACATAGAGGCTGTTGCGTATGCCCTGGCGCAGGTCGTCGGTGGCCGACGAGATGGCATTGAGGGCTGCCCTGATGTGCATCAGGTAGTGCTCGCCGGCCGGGCTTAGCCGCACGGTGTGGGCACTTCGCTCGAACAGCCGGATGCCCAGGTGCGCCTCCAGGCGCGAGATCTGGTGGCTGATCGCCGAGGCCGTGAGGTGCAGCTCAGAGGCGGCCAGCGCAAAGCTGCGGCGCCGGGCCACGGCTTCAAAGGCTTGCAGGTTGGCGATCGGGGGCAGTGCGGCCATCGGGAGAACCCTGACTTTGAATGAACGATTGTCATCTTACGCTGATATTAAATCGCTTGTCTTCAACTTGGACCACTTTGAGAATCGGCCTCGACGGGGTGGAGCCGGCCGAAGTGGCCGTCCCCCTGGCCTGCATCAACTCACTGGAGACACCGAACATGTTGCTCAAAGACCAAGTGGCCCTCATCACCGGCGGCGCCGGCCTCAACGGACTGGGCTTTGCCACCGCCCGCCTCATGGCGGCCCAGGGCGCCCGCGTCGTGATCTGCGATCTCGAACGTGCCGACCCTGCAGGTGCCGCCGCCCAATTGGGTGCGGGGCACCTGGGCCTGGTGGCCGATGTGACCGACAAGGTCTCGTGTGAAGCCGCTGTGCAAGCCGCCCTGCAGGCCTTTGGCCGCATCGACACCCTGGTCAACAACGCGGGCATCACCCAGCCGGTCAAGACCCTCGAAATCACCGGCAGCGATTACGACCGCATCCTCGATGTCAGCCTGCGCGGCACGCTGTACATGTCGCAGGCCGTGCTGCCGACCATGCAGCAACAGGGCGGCGGCTCGATCATCTGCATCTCCTCGGTGTCGGCCCAGCGCGGCGGCGGCATCCTGGGCGGGCCGCACTACTCGGCCGCCAAGGCCGGGGTGTTGGGCCTGGCCAAGGCCATGGCCCGCGAGTTCGGGCCCCAGAACATCCGTGTCAATTGCATCACCCCCGGCCTGATCGGCACCGACATCATCAAGGGCAAGCTGACCGACGAGAAAAAGGCCGAGATTGCCGAGACCATCCCACTGGCCCGCCTGGGCCGGGCCGACGACATCGCCGGGGCCTGCGTCTACCTGGCCAGCCCGCTGTCGAGTTACTGCACCGGCATCACCCTGGACGTCAATGGCGGCATGCTGATCCATTGACCGTCAGCTGTTTCAAGATCAACAAGGAGACAACCATGAACGATTCCAAGACGACGATCTCGCGTCGCAGCCTGCTGAGTGCATCGGCAGCGCTGCCCCTGTTCTCGATTGCCATGCGACCGGCCTCTGCCGCCGAGTTCAATTTCAAGTTCGCCACCGGCCAGGATCCCTCTCACCCGGTGAACAAGCGGGCGCAAGAGGCCATCGATCGCATCCGCAACGCCACCAATGGCCGTCTGGACATCAAGTTGTTCCCGGCCAACCAGCTTGGTTCGGACACCGACTTGCTGTCCCAGGTGCGCTCGGGCGGGGTGGAGTTCTTCAACCAGGCCAGCGTGGTGCTGTCGACCCTGGTGCCCGCCGCCGGCATCGTGAACACCGGCTTTGCGTTCCACGATTACACCGAGGTGTGGAAAGCGATGGACGGCCCGTTGGGCAAGTACGTGCGGGCTCAGATTGAAAAAGTGGGTCTGTTGACCCTGTCCAAGCCCTGGGACAACGGATTCCGCAACATCACGACCTCGACCAAGCCCGTGAAGACACCGGACGACCTCAAGGGTTTGAAGATGCGCGTGCCGGCGGCCCCGATGCTGTCCAGCCTTTTCACCGCCCTGGGGGCCAGCCCGACGCCGATCAACTTCAATGAGCTGTATTCGGCGCTGCAGACCAAATTGGTGGAGGGCCAGGAGAACCCCCTGGCCATCATCAGCACAGCACGCCTGTACGAGGTGCAGAAGTTCTGCAGCCTGAGCAACCATGTCTGGGACGCCTACTGGATTCTGGGCAACCGCAAGGCCATGGACCGCCTGCCCAAGGACATCCAGGAGATCGTCTACCGCGAACTGGACAAAGCCGCCACCGATGAGCGTGCCGACATTGCCGCCCTGAACTCTTCCTTGCGCACGGATCTGGCGTCCAAAGGCATCCAGATGACCGAGCCGGACAAGAAGGTGTTCAAGGACGCGCTGGCCAAAAATGGCTTCTACAAGGACCTGCGCGCCAAGTTCGGCGAGGACGCCTGGAAGCTGCTTTCCGACAGCGTGGGTGGTTTGGGATGAGCGCCATGCTGAGCGAACCCTTGAACGATCAGCCCGCCCCAAACGGGCTGGCGGTCCGTGCCGAGGCGTGGCTGGGTCATCTGGTTGAAGTGCCGGCCGCTGTGCTGGTGGTGGGCGAGGTGGCGGTTCTGCTGGCAGGCGTCGTGATGCGCTTTCTGCTGAACAGCCCACTCCCCTGGGCCGATGAGTTGGCTTCGATCCTGTTTCTGTGGCTGGCGAACCTCGGGGCGGCCGTGGCCCTGCGCCGCGGCATGCACATGCGGACCACCGCGCTGGTATCGCGCTGGAGTGCCAAGGCCCAGTCATGGGCGGAGGTGTTGGCGACGGTGGTGCCTATCCTCTGGCTCGGCATGCTGATCTGGCCGATGACCGAATACGCGCTGGATGAGTGGGTCGTGCAGACCCCGGCGCTTTCTTGGCCCAACACGCTGCGGGCGGCGGCGGTTCCGGTGGGCAGCACCATGATGCTGTTGCTCTGCCTGTTCAAGGTGGCGCGCCATGGCTGGTTTGAGATCGTCAAGGTCGCTTTCTCGATCGCGATCCTGGCAGGCGTCCTGTATGCCGGGGCCGACTGGCTGCAGGCCATCGGCAATTGGAACCTGCTGATCTTCTTTGCGGGCTTGCTGGGGGCCGGGGTCTTGCTGGGCGTGCCCATCGCATTCTGCTTCGGCATGGCGACGGTGTCCTTTCTGCTGACGACCACCTCCACCCCCCTGTCTGTGGTCAGTGGACGCATCGACGAAGGCATGAGTTCGCTCATCCTCCTGGCGGTGCCGCTCTTCATCCTGCTCGGCCACCTGGTGGAGATGACGGGCATGGCGAAGGCCATGGTCGACTTCCTGGCCTCTTTGTTGGGGCATGTCCGTGGTGGGCTGAACTACGTGCTGCTGGGGGCCATGCTGTTGGTGTCCGGCATCTCGGGGGCCAAGACGGCCGACATGGCCGCCGTTGCGCCAGTTCTGTTGCCCGAGATGAAAAAACGGGGCAACCCCGAAGGCGAACTGATCGCCCTGCTGGCGGCATCGGGCGCCATGGCCGAGACGATTCCGCCATCGTTGGTCTTGATCACCATTGGTTCGGTCGCCGGGATCTCGATCAGTGCCTTGTTCACCGGGGGCATCCTGCCGGGGGTGGTTCTGGCGCTGATCCTGGCCCTGTTGTCGCGATTCCGCAGTGCTGAAATCAGCCACGGGTTGCAAAGGGCGCCGCTGGCCGTGGTGGGCAAGACACTGCTGATCGCGGCACCGGCCCTGGCGCTGCCTGTGCTGATTCGCACAGCGGTGGTCGAAGGCGTGGCCACGGCCACCGAGGTGTCGACCATCGGGATCGCCTATGCGGTGGCGGCGGGCTTGCTCGTCTATCGCCGCTTCGACTGGCGGCGTCTGTATCCGATGCTGGTGGACACGGCGGCCTTGTCTGGCGCCATCCTTTTCATCATCGGAACCGCCACCGGCATGTCGTGGGCACTGACCCAATCGGGCTTCTCGCACAGCCTGGCCCACTTGATGACGAGCGTGCCCGGTGGCAAGTATGGCTTTCTGATGGTGTCCATCGCCGCGTTTGTCGTGCTCGGGAGTGTGCTGGAAGGCATTCCTGCCATGGTCTTGTTTGCCCCTTTGCTGTTCCCGGTGGCCAAGGCCATGGGCGTGCATGAAGTGCATTACGCCATGGTGATCATCTTGGCCATGGGCATCGGTCTGTTCGCACCGCCCTTTGGCCTCGGCTATTACGCGGCCTGCACCATCGGCCGGGTGCATCCGGATGCGGCCGTGCGGCGAATCTGGCCCTACCTGGGCGCCCTGTTGGCGGGCCTGATCCTGGTGGCGCTCGTGCCCTGGTTCTCCATTGGGCTGCTGTGAGTTGAGCCAACCCCCTATTTTGTTACCGAGGATTGTTATGACGGATACCGTATCCAAGTTGAAGGCGTGCGCCTACCGCATCCGCCGCTACGCGCTGCGCATGGGCGAGGTGCAGGGGCAGGGCTACATCGGCCAGGCCCTGGGCTGGGCCGATGTGCTGGCGGTGGCCTACGGCCATGCCATGAGCTACCAAGCCACCGACCCGGTGTGGGAGGGGCGAGACCGCTTCCTGCTGTCTCATGGGCACTATGCCATCGCGCACTACGCCGCCCTGATCGAAGCCGGGATCATTCCGGAGTCCGAGCTGGAGACCTACGGCAGTGATGACAGCCGCCTGCCCATGTCGGGCATGGCCACTTACACCCCCGGCATGGAGATTTCGGGCGGATCCCTGGGGCAGGGGCTGATCATTGGTGTGGGCATGGCGTTGGCGCTGCGCCAAAAGCAGAACAAGGCCTTTGTCTACAACTCGATGTCCGACGGAGAACTGGACGAAGGTTCGACCTGGGAGGCCGCCATGTCTGCTGCCCACCACGGTCTGGGCAACCTGATCTGCCTGATCGACATCAACAACCAGCAGGCCGACGGCCCGTCGAGCAAAGTGCTGGGCTTTGAGCCCCTGGCCGACAAATGGGCTGCCTTCGGATGGCATGTCCAGCGGGTGAACGGCAACGATCTGCCCGCGGTGCTGGCGGCCTTCGACACCGCCCGCACCCTTCAGGAGGCCAAACCCCGGGTGATCCTGTTTGACACCCTGATGGGCAAGGGCGTGCCCTTCCTGGAGACGCGCGACAAGAACCATTTCATCCGGGTCGATCCCCCCGAGTGGCAGCAGGCCCTCGCGGTGCTCGACCAGAGCCAGACCTCAGGAGCCCAAGCATGAACACCGCCACCGACAAGAAACCCCGTCTGACCACCTCGGCCATGATTGCCTCCATCGCGGCCGAGGGCCAGCGTGTCAAGGCTGCGCCCTTCGGCAAGGCCCTGGTCGAGCTGGCCGCCAACCGGCCCGAGATCGTGGGCATGACGGCCGACCTGGCCAAGTACACCGATCTGCACCTGTTTGCCCAGGCCTACCCCGACCGCTTCTACCAGATGGGCATGGCCGAGCAATTGCTCATGGGCTCGGCCGGGGGCATGGCCAAGGAGGGCCTGATCCCGTTTGCCACCACCTATGCGGTGTTCGGTACCCGCCGCGCCTACGACTTCATTCACCAGGTCATTGCGGAAGAGAACCTCAACGTCAAGATGTGCTGTGCCCTACCGGGCCTGACCACGGGCTACGGCCCCAGCCACCAGGCCACCGAAGACCTGGCCATGATGCGCGGTATACCCGGCCTGACCATCGTCGACCCTTGCGACGCCCTGGACATCGAACAGGCCGTGCCGCAGATCGCCGACCACCCGGGCCCGGTGTACATGCGCCTATTGCGCGGCAATGTGCCGCTGGTGCTCGACGAGATTGAGGGCTACCGCTTCGAGCTGGGCAAGGCCAAGAGCCTGGTCGATGGCGACGACGTGCTGATCATCTCCAGCGGCTTCATGACCATGCGGGCACTGGAGGTGGTCAAGGCCTTGAAGGCCGATGGCGTCGGCGCCGCCGTGCTGCACTGCCCCACCATCAAACCCCTGGACGAGGCCACGATCCTGGCCGAAGTGGGCCGCAAGCAGCGCCTGGTGGTGGTGGCCGAGAACCATTCGGTCATCGGCGGGCTGGGAGAGGCCGTGGCCTCGTGCCTGTTGCAGAACGGGGCCCAGCCTGCACGCTTCCGGCTGGCAGGCCTGCCCGATGCCTACCTGGATGCGGGCGCGCTGCCCACCCTGCACGAGCGCTATGGCATCAGCACCGAGGCCCTGACCCGGCGCATCCAGGCCTGGATGCGCTGAGCCAGCCAGCCGGCCCTTCAGACCTGCGCGTTGCGCAGCGTCTGCGAGGGCAACTCGCCAAACTGGGCCGAGTAGTCGCGCGAGAACTCGCTCAGGTGCCAGAAGCCCCAGCGGGCTGCGATGTCCTGCACCTTGATGCGGGCCTCGTGGGCGCGGTTTTTCAGGTCGCGGCGCACGCCGTTCAGGCGCACCAGGCGCAGGTAGCGTTTGGGGCTGATGCCCAGCACGTCGTTGAAGCAGTAGTCCAGCTTGCGCGGGCTGGTGCCGATGCGGCTGCACACGTCCAGCGTGGACAGTGGCTGGTCTGAATGGGCCAGCATGCATTCGCAGGCGCGGTCCACCACTTTTTTGCGCGCCTCCACACGGCGCAGCTCGCTAGTGTCCACCTGCGAGGGGATGGCCTCAATCCATTCGATCAGGATGGCGTCGCGCAACTGGAGCAGGGCCACCGGGTCGTTGAGCAGCTCGGGCGAGCTGCTCAGCAGGTCCAGGATGCGGCGGTGCATCTTGTTGAGGTGGCGGGCCGAGGCGGTGCTGGCCTGCACCACGATCTGTTCTTCGATCCAGGCCGAAAGGGGCTTCTGGTACATGCTTTGCCACAGGGCGGCCAGCAGTTCTTGCTCCACCACCACACCGATCAGTTCGCAATGGGCGGGGGTCAGCAGGTCCAGCTCTTCGCCCCGGCCGATCATGATCGATTCGGTGCTCAGGCGCTGGCCGTTGAAGATGGCCTCGCTGTCCTGCTCCAGTGCCATGGCCAGGCCGTAGTGCCCGCGGCCGATCTGGCCGCGCTGGCGCACCTTGCAGTTGGCCCCTTCGCGGATGATGCGCAGCCCGGGCAACTGCACCAGCTCAATCTGCCCGTCAAAGCGGCCGGCCGAGAGCTGGTCGTAGTTCAGGCTCCATTGCGGTTGGGCACTGGCATGCACGTCGACGTCGCTGGAGCGCACGCAGGCGTGCCAAGAAGGCGGCGGCATGGCACTGGATTGGGGCATCTGTTGGCCGGTCAAGGGGCTCATGGCTCGGTGCGGGGCGTCTGTGCGCCCGTGTGGGGTGGGGACCGAGTGTCCTAAGCATCAGCCGTGCCGGCCATCGGTAGAAACCAGAGCGCACCAGCCTGGTGACGCCGCACCAAATGTTTGCTTGGTAATTACCCTAGATGAGACTTGCGCAAAACCGATAACGGTGATCTTGCACGCCGCCACACACTCCAGCCCATCCACCACCTGTGGTGCTTATCCGACCGCTAATCAGGAGTCGTCAATATGGGGAATGCAACAAACACCGGGCGCCATTTGCTGCTGGCCTTGGCGGCCCTGGCCGCCATGGGCAGCAGCCTGGCGCAATCACGCGATGCTGCCCGCCTGGGCAAAGACCTGACGCCCGCTGGCGGCGAGCAGGCCGCCAACAAGGACGGCAGCATTCCGGCCTACACCGGTGCCGAGCCGCCCGAGGCCGGCTGGGCCTGGGGCAAGCTGCGCGGCGAGTTCTGGAAGCACAAGGGCGAGAAAGCGCTGTACTCCATCGACGCCTCCAACGTCGACAAGTACGCCGACAAGCTCTCGCCGGGCCAGGTCGAGCTGATCAAGCAGACCAAGGGCTACCGCATGGATGTGTACCCCAGCCATCGCAGCTGCGGCGTGCCTGACTTTGTGGCCGACAACACCCGCAAGAACGTCGAGGCCGGCAAGCTCAAGGACAATGGCTGGACGCTGCAGGAGGCCATGCTGCCGGGCTACCCCTTCCCCATGCCACGCAATGGCGCCGAGGCCATGTGGAACGCCAAGATGCGTTACCGCGGCCTGGCACTGGACTACAAGAAGGTGATCACCGCCGCCTCGCCGCGCAAGGGCGGTGACGAGTGGATCAAGGCCGGCTCCGAGCAGGTGGTGTTTGTGCCCTGGGGCGCCAAGGGGTCTGCTCCCTTCAGCAAGATGCCACAGGTCGAGTACTACACCTACTTTGGCTACAACAGCCCCGCCGCCCTGGCCGGCCAGGCCCTGGCCATCACCAACTACAGCGAAGCCGCCACCGAAACCTTCTACTACTTTCCGGGCCAGCGCCGCGTGCGCCGCATGCCCACCTATGCCTACGATGCCCCGCAGATCGGCTTCGAGAACCAGTACACCCTCGACGAGCCCTATGTGTTCAACGGCCTGATGGACCGCTTTGAATGGAAGCTGGTGGGCAAGAAAGAGATGCTGGTGCCCTACAACGTGTTCGGGGCCTATGACTTCAAGGCCAAGTTCGAAGACGTGGCCCAGCGTGATTTCATCGAGCCCGGCCACCGCCGCTACGAGATGCACCGCGTGTGGGTGGTCGAGGCCACGGTCAAACCAGGTACCCGGCATCTGGCCCCCAAGCGCACCTTCTACCTCGACGAAGACAGCTGGGCTCCGTTGGTGGCCGACGACTACGACGCCCAGGGCAAGCTCTGGAAAGTGCGCGAAGGCTTTGTGATTCCGGTGTACGAGACCGGCTCGTGCGATGTGTCGGCCTTTGTGCAGCAAAACGTGCTGGAGGGGCGCTATGTGTTTGACGAACACGCCGTGGGCACCGGCACCGACGTGCATTGGCTGACCGAGGCCGGCAACAACGCCAAGCTCAAGGCCGGCTTCTACACCTCAGACAACCTGCGCGCCATCAGCGAACGCTGAGCCCGCCCCTGATGTCCTGGGCCGGGTGCATGGCACCGGCCCAGGGCCTTCACCCGCCCCCCTTCTGAAGACAAGGTGACACCATGTCCGGACATCGCTTTTCCCTCATTTTTTCTGCCGTTCTGCTGGCCCATGGCGCGGCCCAGGCCTTCACCTTCGAGACCGAAGACGGCCTGCGCGGCAGCTTCGACTCGACCGTGTCGGTGGGCACGGGCATCCGTGCCAAAGACCCCAGCCCCGGCCTGATCGCGGCGGGCAACACCGGCTCGCCGGGCGGCGGCCTGAGCGCCGTGTCGGGCCTGGGCGACCAGGGCGACCTCAACTACAAGAAGGGCCAGCCCTTCACCACCTACCTCAAGGGCTCGCACGAGCTGGTGCTCAAGCCCAGTGAAGACCTGACCTTCATGGGCCGCATCACCTGGCTCAAGGAC
>NZ_JBWKWP010000026.1:0-62116 GCF_059422285.1 Curvibacter sp. GW821-FHT01G03 | reverse complement strand
ACCCAAAAACGTCGCCGTTTCGCTGGGTAGCCACCACATCCCCCACTGGGGAGTTTGAGCCCGCGCTCGGGCATACCCCCCGAACACACGTCACAAGTCAGAAGTCACAACCAAAGGAGTCAACCATGGGCCAACTCGCGCTTGCCGCCAAGATCACCCACGTCCCCTCGATGTACCTGAGCGAGCTGGACGGCCCGCACAAGGGCTGCCGCCAGCCTGCCATCGACGGCCACCTTGAAATCGGCCGCCGCTGCCGTGAGCTGGGCGTGGACACCATCGTGGTGTTCGACACCCACTGGCTGGTCAACTCGGGCTACCACATCAACAACGCAGCGCACTTCAAGGGCATCTACACCAGCAACGAGCTGCCGCACTTCATCAAGAACATGCCGTACGAGTACGACGGCAACCCGGCTTTGGGTGATCTGCTGGCCCGGGCGGCCACAGCGGCCGGCGTGCCCACCCGCGCCCACTCTGACACCACACTGAATCTGGAGTACGGCACCCTGGTACCCATGCGCTACATGAACGCCGACCGCCGCTTCAAGGTGGTGTCGGTGTCGGCCTTGTGCACGGTGCACAACCTGGCCGACAGCGCTCGCCTGGGCCGCGCCATGCGTGAGGCCGTCGAACGCGACTACGACGGCAAGGTGGCCTTCTTTGCCAGCGGCTCGCTGAGCCACCGCTTTGCCCAGAACGGCGTGGCCGAAGAGTACATGCACAAGATGTGGAGCCCCTACCTCGAAGAGTTCGATCACCATGTGGTCGAGATGTGGAAGAAGGGCGACTGGAAGACCTTCTGCGCCCTGCTGCCCGAGTACGCCGACAAGGGCCATGGCGAGGGCTTCATGCACGACACCGCCATGCTGCTGGGCGCCCTGGGCTGGGATGCCTACAGCGCTGGCGTCGAGGTGGTGACCCCGTTCTTCCCCAGCTCGGGCACCGGCCAGATCAACGCCATCTTCCCCGTGCAACCGCTGACGGCACCCGTCGCCGCCTGAGCCCCTCGCCCAACCCACTCCCGCCCCCAGCACGCACACCCATGTTGTCCCCAGAGACCCTGCAATCGCTCGCCCGCGAGCTCCAAGAGGCGCGCCGAACCCGTGCCCCGTTGCGCCATTTTTCGGCCCGCCACCCCGCCATGACGATCGAGGACGGCTACGCCATCCAACGCGAGTGGGTCAAGCTTGAGCTGGCCGCCGGCCGACGCATCAAGGGCCGCAAGATCGGCCTGACCTCGCGCGCCATGCAGATGGCCAGCCAGATCACCGAGCCCGACTACGCGCCCTTGATGGACGACATGTTCTTTGACAACGGTACCGACATCCCGGCCACGCGCTTCATCGCACCGCGGGTGGAGGTGGAGCTGGCCTTCATCCTCGGCAAGCCCCTCAAGGGCCCCGAGGTGAGCCTGTTCGAAGTGCTGTCGGCCACCGACTACGTGGTGCCCGCCATCGAGATCATCGATGCCCGCATCGAGCAGTTCGACCGCGAAAGCGGCGCCCCGCGCAAGGTGTTCGACACCATCTCTGACTTTGCCGCCAATGCCGGCGTGGTGCTGGGCGGCCGCCCGGTCAAGCCACTGGACGTGGACCTGCGCTGGGTCGGCGCCCTGCTGCACAAGAACGGCGTGATCGAAGAGACCGGCCTGGCCGCCGCCGTGCTGAACCACCCCGCCACCGGCGTGGCCTGGCTGGCCAACAAGATCGCCCCGCACGGCGAGCAGCTCAACGCGGGCGACGTGGTGCTGGCCGGTTCGTTCACGCGGCCCACAGCGGCCAAAGCCGGCGATGCCTTCCATGCCGACTACGGCCCGCTGGGCTCGGTGTCTTTCCGTTTCGTGTGAGGCCAACGATGCAAGCCCTGAGCCCCAACCTGTTCAAACGCGCCCTGCAACAGGGCCAGACCCAGATCGGCCTGTGGGTCGGCCTGGCCGACGACAACGTGGCCGAGGCCCTGGCCGGCTGCGGCTTTGACTGGCTGCTGCTGGATGCCGAGCACGGCCCCAACGATGTGCGCACCGTGCTGTCGCAACTGCGCGCCGCGGCGCCCTACCCCGTGCACCCGGTGGTGCGCCCGGTGGAAGGCCGCACCGCCTTGGTCAAGCAGTACCTCGATGTGGGTGCCCAGACCCTTCTGGTGCCGATGATCGACAGCGCCGAACAGGCGCGTGAGATGGTGCGCGCCATGCGCTATGCCCCGGCCGGGGTGCGCGGCATGGGGGCGGCCCTGGCACGCGCCTCGCGCTGGAACCAGGTGCCGCAGTATGTGCACCTGGCCGACGATGAGATGTGCCTGCTGGTGCAGGCCGAAACCACCGAGGCCCTGAGCCACCTGGCCGAGATCGCCCAGGTGGAGGGTGTGGACGGCGTGTTTTTTGGGCCGGCCGACCTGTCGGCCTCGATGGGCTACCGCGGCCAAGCCAACCACCCCGCCGTGCAGCAGGCCATCACCGAGGGCATTGCCACGGTGCGGGCTGCCGGCAAGGCGGCCGGCATCCTGATGGCCGACCCGGTGCAGGCCCGCCACTACCTGGCCGCCGGCGCGCAGTTCGTGGCCGTGGGCGTGGACACCACCTTGCTGGTGAACGCCGCCACCGCCCTGGCCCGCAGCTTCAAGCCTGCCACCGAAACCACCTTGGCTGCCGCACCGGCCGGCAGCAGCCCCTACTGAACCACCAAGCCCATGCTGACCCTGCAAGACCCCAGCCTGCTGAAGCAGGCCAACCTGATCGATGGCCACTGGGTGGCCGCCCGCAACGGTGCCACGCTGCCCGTGCACAACCCGGCCACAGGCGAGCTGCTCGCCCACATACCCGACGTGGGGGCCGAACAGACCCGCGAGGCCATTGCGGCCGCGCAGCCCGCCTTCCTGCAATGGAAAGAGCGCAGCGCCGAAGACCGCGCCCGCATCCTGCGCCGCTGGTTTGAGCTGATTCTGCAGCACCAGGACGATCTGGCCCTGTTGATGACCAGCGAACAGGGCAAGCCTCTGGCCGAAGCGCGCGGCGAGATCGCCTACGCGGCCTCTTACATCGAGTGGTACGCCGAGGAGGCGCGGCGCGTGTATGGCGAGATCATCCCCTCGCCCTGGCCCGACAAGCGCCTGCTGGTGACGCGTGAGCCCGTGGGCGTGTGCGCCGCCATCACGCCCTGGAACTTCCCGGCCGCCATGATCACCCGCAAGGTGGCCCCGGCCCTGGCCGCGGGCTGCACCATCATCGTGAAGCCGGCCACCCAGACCCCGCTGAGCGCCCTGGCCATGGCCGAGCTGGCCCAGCGCGCCGGGGTGCCGGCGGGGGTGTTCAACGTGCTCACGGGCGGGGCCCGCCCCATCGGCACCGAGCTGACGGCCAGCCCGCTGGTGCGCAAGCTGACCTTCACCGGCTCGACCGAGGTGGGCCGCCTGCTGGCCGCCCAATGCGCCCCCACGCTCAAGAAGCTGTCGCTGGAGCTGGGTGGCAATGCGCCCTTCATCGTGTTCGAAGACGCCGACCTGGACCAGGCCGTGATCGGCGCGCTGGCCTCCAAGTACCGCAACACCGGGCAGACCTGCGTGTGCGCCAACCGCTTTCTGGTGCACGACAGCGTGTACGACGCCTTTGCCGCCAAGCTGGCGGCGGCCGTGCGCACCCTCAAGGTGGGCAACGGGCTGGAGGCCGATGTGGGCCAGGGCCCGCTGATCGACGAGCCGGCGCTGGCCAAGGTCGAAGAACTGGTGGCCGACGCGGTGGCCGGGGGCGCCCAGGTGCTGACCGGGGGCCAACGCCATGCCCTGGGCCGCACCTTCTACGAGCCCACCATCCTGACCGGGGTGAGCCCGGCCATGCGCCTGGCCCAGGAGGAGATCTTCGGCCCCGTGGCCCCGCTGTTCCGCTTCCACACCGAGGCCGAAGCCCTGCAGATGGCCAACGACACCGAGTTCGGCCTGGCCGCGTATTTCTACACCCGCGACTCGGCCCGGACCTGGCGCGTGGGCGCCGCCCTGCAGTACGGCATGGTGGGCATCAACTCGGGCCTGATCTCGACCGCGGTGGCGCCCTTCGGCGGCATCAAGCAGTCGGGCTATGGGCGCGAAGGTGCACGCCAGGGCCTGGAGGAGTACCTGCACACCAAGTACCAGTGCATGGCCTGAAGCCGGCAGCCCTTTCAGTTTTCCGATTCCAGCCACCCTTCACAAAAAGAGAGACACCATGACAAGCACCCGGAGACTTTTCACCACCTTCTCGCTGGCGGCCGCCAGCCTGCTCGCCCTGGGGCAGGCCCAGGCCCAGCCCAACAGCTACCCCGCCAAGCCGATCCGCTGGGTGGTGGGCTACCCTGCCGGTGGCGGCACCGACTTTCTGGCCCGCACCGTGGGCGCCCAGTTGTCGCGCCAGCTTGGCCAGCCCATCCTGGTGGACAACCGCCCCGGAGCCGGCGCCTCCATCGCCGCCGACAACGTGGCCCACTCGCCGGCCGACGGCTACACGATGCTGTCGGCCGACAACGGCGTGCTGGTCTACAACCCCGTGCTGTACAAGAAGCTGCCGTACTCGGCTGACAAAGACTTCGGTACCGTGGGCATGATGGGCCGTTCGCCGCTGCTGATCGTGGCCTCGCCCCAGGCCGGCCTGGCCGACGCCAAGGCCTTGCTGGCCGCGCTGCAGCGCAGCCCGGGCGAGCTGAGCATTGCCACCGCCGGCCAGGGCAGCCCGCACCACCTGGCGCTGGAGCTGTTCCAGCGTGAGTTTGGGGTGAAGATGCTGCATGTGCCCTACAAGGGAGGTGCCCCAGCCTTGCAGGACGTGATGGGCAACCAGGTGCCGCTGATGATGCTGGACCTGCCCAGCGGCATCAGCGCGGTCAAGGCCGGCAAGGTGGTTCCCCTGCTGGCCCTGTCGGGCGAACGCATCCCGCAGTTGCCCCAATTGGTCACCGCGCGTGAACTGGGCCACCCCGCGGTCGAGGCCTACACCTGGCAAGGCCTGGTGTTGCCGGCGGCCACCCCCAAGGAGATCGGCGCCCGCCTGGGCACCGAGCTGCAAAAGGCCATGGCCGATGCCGGCGTGCGGCAGAAGCTGTTCGATGCCGGCTGGGAGGCCCGCCCGGCCGACGCCGCCGACATGAACCGCCTGATCGACAGCGAGCGCAAGAAGTGGCAGCCGCTGATCAAGGCCCTGGGCATCACACTGGATTGATGGGCCCACCAGCCCGGTGCGGCCGCCGTGCCGGGCCTTGACTTGAACCATCGCCCAATCGGCACCCAGGGCAGGCCACTGTCCGCCGAACCGAGAGACCGCCGGCCTCTTGCCATCCAGACGGCTCAGGCTGGTGTGGCGGCCGGGCTAGGGCTGCGTTAGGATCCAAGCCAACAGCCCCTAAGAGAGTCTTCCAGCCCCATGACGACCAGTATCCAGTTTCGGCTCCGAATCCGACGCGAAGAAGAAATCGCCATTGGGCCTGGCAAGGTCCAACTGCTGGAGGCCATCGAGCGCACCGGCTCGATCTCTGCGGCTGGGCGAGAGCTCGACATGTCCTACCGGCGCGCCTGGCTGCTGGTCGACGAGCTCAACCGAAGCCTTCAAGAGCCCGCGGTGATGACCTCGGCAGGGGGTAGCCGAGGCGGTGGAACCAGCCTCACGGCGGTCGGCCAGGAAATCGTGAAGCGCTACCGCGAGATCGAAGCCAAGGCCGAACTGGCCGCCCGGGCCGACCTCAAAAAGCTGCTCAAGCTCCTGCGCCCATGAACGACGATGCGGTTCAATGCCGTCCGATCGGCGTGGTGCGCAGCCGCTTCACCGACCCCATTGGCATGCCCGTCCAAACGGCTGGTGCCCCGCATGAAGTGGCCTGCCTGGAGGTACACGAGGCCTTTGAGGCCGGGCTTCGCGACATCGAGGGCTTCGAGTTTGTCTGGCTGATCACCCATCTGCATCAGGTGCAGGTCGAGCGCCTGGAGGTCGTTCCCTTTCTGGACAACGAGCGCCACGGTGTGTTCGCCACCCGGGCACCGGCCAGACCCAACCGACTGGGTCTGAGCCTGGTTCGACTTCTGCGCCGAGAAGGCCGCTTGCTGCACTTCGCCGGCAACGACATGCTGGACGGCACGCCCGTGCTGGACATCAAGCCCTATGTCCCCAAGTTCGATGTACGCCAGACGGAACGTGTGGGCTGGTTCGCCAAGAACCTGCCCAGCCTGGAGCAGACGCGATCAGATGATCGGATGAGTTAGGGCGCGTTAATTGAACGCTTGCTCAGCCGGCGGCCCGACCCTTTGCAATGCAACCGCCAGGTCTTGTGCATCCACCGCTTTCAGCAAGAGGGACTGGGCAGCGCCATCGGGCCTCAAGAAGCTCAGCACCACATCGTTTGAGCCCATGACAGTTTCAAGCGCCCATTCCTCGACCTGAAGTGCGGGCCTGGCTTGGGTGTCGCAAGTGACCGCCGCGCGCACCCAGACGGTTTGCTCACCAGCGCTACCGCTGCCATCGTCCAGGACGGGCAAGGGTTGACGTCTCCCGAATGGCGCTGGGATCAAGGCCTCGCCCCATGAGGCCGACGTATTGTCCTCCCTCGCCTCCCTCGAGGCGAGGGAGGGCGTGACGATGCCAGAGCGGATTGACTGCATGATGGTCGCCGGGTTCGTTATATTCTTCAGTATATAGTCCTTGCTTGTTGCACGACAAGCAATCGGTGCCTTTCGTGAAGGGCAAGGGTGGCACACGGGTGGGAAACGGGTGCGAGACGGGTGTGTCACCGCATGAAGCACGCCCCACCTTGGTTGGATGGTCGCCCTGCCGGGCTTGGGTACACTCGCGCCGCAACCAGTCCCGGACGCTCGCTCGGGCGTCCCACCATCAAAAGCATGCCCACACCAAGCACCTTCAAAATTCCATGCCCCACCGGGGCCCTGATGGCCTCGCTGCTGGCCGCTTTGGCCACGCTGACGCCAGCGGCCGGTCGTTGTGAGGACACTGCCGCCAAGCCCGACGCCGAGGCCTTCAGCGGCGACATCGGCCTGGGCGTGTTGCATGGCGGCAGCGGCATTCAGGGCGTGTCGGCCCGAACCAGCGTGGTGCCTTATCTGAACTTCGAAAAAGGGCGTTTGTTTGCCCGCATCGATACCTTTGGCGTCAAGACCCTGCCCCTGGGGGCCGGCCATCTGGAGCTGCTGGGCCAGGTGCGCAGCGATGGCTACAAAGGCGGCGGTTGGTCGGCGCGCAAAGACCCGGTGCCCCTGGGGCTGGGCACGCTGCAGATCACCCCGGTGGGCGCCTTTGGCGTGAATGTGCTGCACGACTTCGGCGCCTCGGGCGGCACCCTGGTGCAAGCGCGCTACCTGGCCGAGCTGCCGCTGGGGCGCGTCACGCTGTACCCCGAGTTGGGGCTGGAGCGGCAGTCGTCGGGCTACACCCGCTACTACCTGGGCACCACGGCCGCCGATGCGGCTGCCGCTGGCCGGGCCTACCAGCCCGGTGCGGCCCTGAACCCCTATGTGGGCGGCCTGATTGAGCTGCCGGTGAGCGGCCCCTGGGTGCTGAACCTGTACCTGCGTCGGGTGTTCACCGACCGCAGCCTGGCCAACAGCCCCCTGGCCGGCCCGGGCCACCGCGATACGGCGCTGCTGGCACTGACCTGGCGCTACTGAGCGTTGTCGAGGTGGCCGGGCGAGCCCTCAAGCCCCCATGAAGACCAGATTGCCCGTTGAATAGTTGCCGATGTTGGGCAGCACGCTGACCAGGTCGGTGGCCGACACCCCAAACCAGGTGGCCAAGGTGGCGGCGTACTGGTCCACCGCGGTCGACGGCAACAACCTGCCCTGCCCCACATCGTCAGGGCCGTTGTTGGCGATGACGGGCGGGGTGCCGACGAAGCCTTGCCCCTTGACCGCATCGCCCACCACAAAGTGCATGCTGCCCCAGCCATGGTCGGAGCCGTCGTTGTTGCTGACCAGGGTGCGGCCAAAGTCGGAGGCCGTGAATGCCGTCACCTGCTTGGCCACACCCAGCTCCACCGTGGCCTGGTGGAAGGCCCCCAGCGCGTCGCCCACCGTCTTCATCAAGCCTGGGTGAACGGCCAGCAGGCTGTCATGGGTGTCGAAGCCGCTGATGGACACGAAAAACACCTGGCGCTTGGCACCCAGGGTGGATCGAGCGGCGATCAGACGGGCCACCATCTTGAGTTGGTCCGCCAGGTTGTTGCCGCTCGGGAAGGGGGTGCTCAGGCTGACCCCGTTGAGGGCCGTGCTCACCTGGCTGTTGGCCGAAATGGAGCGGGCACCGACACGGGCGTACTCGTTCTCGAACAGATGGACCCGGGTGGCGGTCATGAGTTGATTCAACGCGCTGCTGCAGGCGGCCGAACCAAACAGTGGCGACTGCAGGCCCGCCACGGGCACCGAGCCGGTGGGGGTCATCTGGTATTGCACGGCCGACTTGCCGGACAGGTAGACCGCATTGCCCGACACACCGATCGCCGTGAAGGTGGCATTGCCATTGCCCGCGGCAAACAGGTCACCCATGCGGCCACCCCAGCCCGAGACGGCACCCTCGGGCGACTCGGACTGCCAGAACGACTGCTGGTCATTGTGCGAGAACAGCTTGGGCGGCAGCGGCACGGAGCCGGCGGTGTACTGGGCCTTGGTGGTGGGCTGGATCAGCGTGCCCACATTGAGCAAGACCGCCATCTTGCCGGCGTTGAACAAGGGCAGCAGGGGATCCAGCCCGGGGGCCAGGGCGTATTGCCGCCCACCGGGCAGCGCGTTGGCGGGCTGCAGCAGCAAGGGGCTCAGGCTGTTGCGGTCGATGGCCAGGTTGCTGCGAAACTGAAGCTGGGCGTTGTAGCTGGCCTGGTCATAGGGCAGCAGGGTGTTGGCGTAGTCGTTGCCGCCGTACAGAAAGACGCAGACCAGAGCCTTGTAATCGCTCGCAGTGGCGGCCGCGGCCTCGCCCATGGCGGCCAGGCTCAGGGCAAAGGGCGTGGCGCTGCCCGCCAGGGACAAGGCAGCACCGCGCTTCAAGAAGGCACGGCGTGAGGCATTGTCAGGATGGAGCTTGGGGAAGTGGTTCATGACAGCCTCACTTTTGCGTGATGTACTCAGGACTGGCCAGCACCAGGGTCAGGGCGGCTTCGATGCGCCGCAGCTGCCCCGCCGACGTGCTGGTCGAGACGGTGGCCACCGCGCTCTGGATCAGGTTCAAAGTGGCGGCCGAAACCTGGCCGCCCGCCAACACCTGGTTGATCTCGGACAACAGAGCGGCCGGATCATTGGCCAGGGGCAGCAAGGTGCTGTAGTCGGCCGTCAAATCCCCGGCCCCGCTGCCGGCCACGACGCGCTGCATCCAGTTCACATAGCCGGCCACCGATGATTCGTTGGTGATCTGGAACTCGGGCCCGCACAGGTTCTGGCTGGCCAGCGCCGTGCCGGGGGGCACATAGCCGGGCCGATAGAAGTTGAACACCGAGCCCGAGCGCATGGGGCTTTGCCCCAGGCGGGTGGCCGGGTCTGAGGTGTCGCCAATGGCCCACTGCCCCGATGGCGAGGTGGCACCGTACGCGCGTGCCCAATTCAGGAAGCGGACCACCGGCTCGCGCAGCTTGCCATAGCTGGGCGAGGCGGCCAGGCTGGCATTGCGGGCCTCCGGGTCGAGCAAGATGGCGCGGATGACCGCCTTCAGATCACCCCGAACGCCCACCCCGTTGTTGCCGAAGGCAGCGGCCACCCGCGACACATAGGCCGCACTCGGGTTGCTGGTGACCAGGCGCTGGATCAGCTGCCGCCCAATGAAGGGGGGCAGGTTGGGGTGATTGAACAAGGTGTCGAGCGCGGTGTTGAGGGCATCGAGCGCTTGGGTGCCCGCGGCAATGGTGGTGCCGAGAAAGCTTTTGCTGCCCGTCTCGTAGTTGCTGGCGTGGTTCACCAACGGCCGCATCTGGTAATCCGGTGGGTAAGGCGCGGTCAAACCGGCCACGTCGACGTTCCACCCCGTGAAGACACGCGCCAGCCCGCTGACATCGGCTTGTTGGTAGGTCTCAAGGCCCGCACCGTGGCTGCCCGTCTTGACGCTGCCGTCAGCATTGAGCTGCAGCAGGCCAATGGTGAAGAGCTGCATCAACTCACGGGCGTAGTTCTCGTCGGGCTCGCTGCCCGTGCTGGGGTTGGCTTTGAGGTTGCCCCGGTAAGTCAGGTAGTACGCCATGGCCGGGCTCAGCGTGATGTCTTGCAGCAGCTGGCGGTAGTTGCCGAAGACGTTCGCCTCCAGGAGGTCGAGGTAATGCCCCACGGAGAACTGCCGCCACTGCGCATTGATGCCCAGCACCGAGACCACACAAATCTCTGACAAGGCCAGCACCAGGCGTTGGCGCAGCGGGTCGCCCGAGCTGATGAACTTGCGCCACAGGGTGTTGTCCAGACCGGTGGTGTTGTTGATGTGGCTGGCATCGGCATAGCCGTTGGCCTTGAGCCAATCGCAATGGCCCTGACTGGTCGGGGCATTGAACTGTGCCGTGATCCAGTCGCTGTAGTTGCTGGCCATCAGGGTGTTGAGGTCGGCCCGGCTGTAGCCCAGCGTGGCCTGGCTCAGAAACCGGCCGGCGTCGGCCGCACTGGGGCCTGCGACGGTCGCCGCCAAGGCCTTGGTCTCAACCGAGCCGCTGGCCAGGCCGGCCTGGCCCTCCCCGCCCCCACAGGCCGCCAGCGTGGTCAACAGCAGGCCCGCCCCGGCCGTGACGGCCACGCGCCCAGGGGCTTCGGGCCACTGCGCCGGTGGCAGCGAGCCCACATCATCGTTCGGCATCGGGGTCTCCAGGTCGGTCAACATGGCGGTTCCTTTCCTTGGTCAATCCCTTGCGGGCGGTGGCATGGGCAGGCTGGCCAGCACCGTTGGGGTGCACAACGCGCCGGCCTTGCCTTTACAGGCTACGGCTGGCGTCGCGCAAGGCCAGATCGGTGGCCCGGATGGCCTCATCGATGTGGCGGATCGCGCGATCCCGCAGGCCGCGCACATCGGCGTAGTCCTCTTCGCGGGCGATGTCGTTGTGCGCCTTGCGCAACAGTTCCATGGCACGGTTCAGGCGGCCGCGGCCGTCCAGGCGTTGGTCTACCGGCGGGTGGTCGTCCAGGTTCTTGCCATCGTCCAGGGCCGCGCGTTTGATCTCGTTGATGGCCTCATTGACGCGCTCCATGGCCGCCTCTTCATCGACGGTGACCCGCAAGTCCCCTGGGCGGTGCGAGAGCAGCCAGCGCGCGGCGCGCAAATCGCTCAAGGCGTGCAGGTAGGCGGGGTGCTCGGCGCGGTATTGCACGCGCAGCGGCTGAGGCGCGGGTTGGGCAGGCACCATCTGCACGGCGCAAGCCATCAAGGGAAGCGTGAGCAAAAGGCTGTAGGGCCAGGTTTTCATGGGTTCTCCTCGTGAAGGTCTGGTGGGGGCGAGGGGTCTCGATTCAGGCCCTGGCCAGAAGGCGCAACAAGCGCCGGGCCCACATTCGTCTGCCCCGGGCAGCGCTGGCCGACTGCGGCCCGGGTGACCTGCCCTGAGGGCAGGACCGCGCCTGCCCGGCTGGCGAGGCGAGCTCGCCTGAGCGGGTCTCACGGGCAATCTCTGAATCCGAGAACATCGGTTGCGCGGGCAGTTTCATGGTCGTTCAACAAGGTCGCCTACGGGCTTGATCCATTTGTAGCGAATACGTTACCGTTCGTTAACTGACCAGGCACTGACTGCCCCGTGATACCCGACAGCCCACCCAGCGTTCGACCGCTGGCAGGCGAAGCGGTGGCACAGTTCGCTCAGGGAGAGAATCCGTTTTGACCAAGCTGCCCGCGTTTGAAAGGCAGCGCAGACGACGCTGTTTTGAAGGCCTTCCCATGGAGCGCGACACGATTCCGTCCCAGCTTTTTACTGAAGAGACGACACCCAGGCGCCGCCCGCCCACCCGAAAGATCGGGGGCCTGGGCGTGGTCGTGATCGCGGCACTTTTGGCCCTGGGGGGCCTCGCCCTGACCAAACTCATCCAATGGCTTGTCAGGCCAGCCAAGAAGTAGAAGAGGCCGGGCCTGCCCCCGCCGGAGCCGCCTGAGCCACCGGCCAAGGCCGGCCCGCACCACGCAAGCCCGCCGCGCTGAGCGTCAAGGTTTACGCAAGCGATACGCAAGCCGGGTCAACTGCGGTTTCCAGGCCCACGTTGTAGGCCCAGGGTACCCAAAACCACTCAACCGCAACATCCAAGCAGGAGATCACCATGAAAAAGCAAGTCATCCTCGGTGCCGTTCTCACCACCCTGGCCTTGGCCGGCTTTGCGCAAACCCCTGCCGCCACCTGGAAGCAGGAGCACCCGCGACGCGCTGAAGTGAATCAACGCCTGGCGAACCAGAACAAACGCATCCAGCAAGAAGCCAAGAGCGGCGAGATCAGCGCCTCCCAAGCGGCTGCGCTGCACCGCGAAGACCATCAGATCCGGCAAGAGGAGCGCAGCATGGCCTCGCTCAACGGCGGTCACATCACCAAGGCAGAACAAAAGGCACTGAACCAGCAGGAGAACAGCGTCAGCCGGCAGATCGGCAAGTAAGCCACCGGCTGCAAGGGCCTTGCCAAGTGCAGCGCTTGTTTTTCAAGCCCCGGGGCCTCTGGCCCCACCTCTGACACCACCGCCATCATGACCCTGAACCCAAGCCAACTGAGCCGACGCCAACTGCTGAACCTGGGGCTGGGTCTGCCCCTGCTGACGGGTGTTGGCCTGGGGCCAGCACGGCCTGCCTGGGCCCAGGCCATGCCGCCGCCACAGGCAGACACCCTTCACCTGTTGAACCGCCTCAGCTGGGGCCCGAGCCCGGCGCAGGTGCAACAGGTGCAGCAGCTGGGCCCCGAGGCCTGGCTGGAAGAGCAGCTGCATCCCGAACGCATCCCCTTGCCAGAGGGCCTGGTGCGCACGCTGCAGGCGCTGCCGTCCACCCAGCTCAGCCAGCGTGAGGCCGTCACGCAATACCGCAACGCGGCCCAGCAGGCCCGGCGCGACCCCGGGGCGGGCAAAGAGGCGCGGCAGGACATGCTCAAGCAGGTCAGCCTGGAGGCCGGCGAAGCCCGGCTCTTGAACAGCCTGATCAGCCCCCGCCAACTGCACGAAGTCATGGTGGATTTCTGGTTCAACCACTTCAATGTGTTTGCCGGCAAGGGGCTGGATCGCGTGCTGGTTGAAAACTACGAACAAGAGGCCATCCGCCCCCATGCCCTGGGCCGTTTCCGCGACCTGCTGGGTGCCACGGCCCACCACCCGGCCATGCTGTTCTACCTGGACAACTGGCAATCGGTCGCGCCCGGCTTTCAGCCACGGCACCCCGGAGCCAAGAATGCGCCAACCGGCCTCAACGAGAACTACGCCCGAGAGCTCATGGAGCTGCACACCCTGGGCGTCGAGGGGGGTTACAGCCAGAGCGATGTCACGGAACTGGCCCGCATGCTGACCGGCTGGACTTTCGATCTGCGTGCCCGTGGCCCGTCCCTGTTTGTTTTCGAGGCGCCACGCCATGACACGGGCAGCAAACGCTGGCTGGGTCAAACCGTGGCATCAGCCGGCCAGGCCGAGGGCGAGTGGGCGCTTGACCAGTTGGCCCGCCACCCGGCCACGGCCCGGCACATCAGCTTCAAGCTGGCCCAATACTTTGTGAGCGACGACCCACCCGCCGCCCTGGTCGATCGACTGGCCCAGCGCTTTTCTGCCACCGATGGCGATGTGCGTGCGCTGCTGAAGACCCTGGTCACCAGCCCCGAGTTTCGGGACCCGGCCCACCATGGGGCCAAGTTCAAGACCCCCCAGCGCTATGTGCTGTCGGCCTTGCGCGCCGCGGCCGTGCCCGTGGTGAACGTGCGGCCCTTGCTGGGCGCACTGCGGCAACAGGGCATGCCGCTGTATGGCTGCCCCACCCCGGACGGTTACAAAAACACCGAGCAGGCCTGGCTCAACCCCGAAGCCATCACGCGCCGAGTCAACTTTGCAAGCGCACTGGCTGCGGGGCGGCTGCATCTGGATCGCCCGGCCCCCGCCCTGGCCACGCCGGGGCGCGGGGGCGGCAACCAACCGCCCCCTGGCGAGTCATCGCCGCGCCCTGCTCAGGCACTCGATGCCGGTACCTTGCTGGCCGCGCTGGGCAGCAGCATCTCGGCCCCGACCCGTGAGGCCGTGCAAAAAGAGCGCGTGGATTTGCAGGCAGCACTGGTTCTTGGCAGCCCCGATTTCATGCGCCACTGACTTTCGTCGACTGGAGCCCCCTCATGCAACGCAGAACCCTGATGTGCGCCAGCCTGGCCGCCGTGACGACGATCCCTTTGGGCCAATATGCGCTGGCGGCTGTGCGCACCGATGCCCAAGCGTCTGAAAGGCCGCGTCGCCTGGTGGTGGTTTTTTTGCGGGGGGCGGTTGATGGCCTGAACGTGGTGGTGCCCTACGCCGACCCCGGGTACGCGCGCAGCCGCCCCACCATCGGCCTGCGCGCGCCAGGCCAAGACGGGGGCACCCTCGACCTGGACGGCCAGTTTGGTCTGCATCCAGCCCTGGCGCCGCTGATGCCCCTGTGGCGTGCCGGCCAACTGGGCTTTGTGCACGCTTGCGGCTCGCCGGACCCGAGCCGTTCGCACTTTGATGCGCAGGACTACATGGAATCCGGCACACCGGGCCGCAAGGCCACCGAGGATGGCTGGATGAATCGGCTGCTGGGGCAGCTGCCACAGGAGGGCACGGCCCCAGGGCCGGCGCCCACGCGCGGCATCAGCGTGGGGCCGGTGCTGCCACGCATCTATGCGGGCCCGCAGGCGGTGGCCAATCTGGCCACGGGTGATGCGGCCAGCAAACCCATGGCCTTGGACCGTCCGCGGGTGGGGGCGGCCTTTGACAAGCTGTACGCAGGCCAAGACAAGCTGGCCACGGCCTACCAGGCATCGCGCCAGGCCCGCCGCGAAGTGATGGACTCGCTGCAAGGTGATGAGGCCATGAGCCAGGAGATGGCGGCAGCCAACAACGGCGCACCGCTGCCCAACGGCTTTCCGGCCGATGCCGCCCGTTTGGCCAAGCTCATGCGAAATGACCCTCGGGTCCAGCTGGCTTTCATGGCGGTCGGTGGCTGGGACACCCACGCCAACCAGGGCGCAGCCACCGGGCAGCTTGCCAATCGCCTTCAACCCCTGGGGCAAGGCCTGGCCAGCCTGGCCCAGGGCCTGGGCCCGGTGTTCGAAGACACCGTGGTGTTGGTGATGTCCGAGTTTGGGCGCACGGTTCGGCAAAACGGCAATGGCGGCACCGACCACGGGCACGGCAATGTGGTGTGGGCACTCGGTGGCCCGGTCGCTGGCGGCAAGGTGCATGGCCGCTGGCCGGGGCTGGAGCCCCAAGCGCTTTACGAAGGCCGCGATCTGGCCGTGACCACCGATTTCCGTGCCATGCTGGCCCAGGTGGCCAGTCGCCATCTGGGGCTGGCGGACCCGCAGCTGGCAGCGCTGTTGCCCGGTTTTCAGGCCCCTGTGGACTTGCGGCTGGACTTGATCCGTGGCTGAGGGTGGACGACCCTGATCAATCCACGCTGATCTTGCCCTGCTCAATGACCTGCCTCCAGCGGGCATGTTCGCGCGCCTGAAACTCGGTGAACTGCTCGGGCGTGCTGCCAACCACCTCAAAGCCCAGCTCCAGCAGCGGTTGCCGCACGGCCGGCTCGTTGAGGATGGACAGCACCGCGGCATGCAGGCGGGTGCGAACCTCGGCGGGCACGCCCTTGGGCAAGACCACCGCTTGCCACGAATAGACCGTGGCGCCCTTGTAGCCCAGCTCGTCCATCGTGGGCACCTCGGGCAACAGCGGCGAGCGCTGGCTGCTGGTGATGGCCAGGGCACGCAGCTTGCCGGCGCGCAGGTTGGGCAAGGCGGTGTTGATGTTCATGAACGAGGCATCCACCTGACCTCCGAGCAGGTCCTGCAGCGCGGGCACGCCGCCTTTGTAGGGGATGTGCAGGCCGGTGGTGTGGGTTTCGAGCCAGAACAGTTCCGCAGTCAAGTGATCGCTGGTGCCATTGCCCGCCGAGGCAAAGCTCAGCTTGCCGGGTTGGGCCCGCATGCGCTCCAGCATCTGGGGCACGGTCTTGTCGGGTGAGCCGGCGCGCACCGCCAGCACATTGGGGGCCTGCACGAGCACGCTCAGGTCGTCAAAATCTTTCAAGGGGTCGTAGCCCAGGCCCGATTTCAAGTGGGGGCCGATCACCAAGGGGCCGAGCGAGGTCACCAGCACCGTGTGGCCGTCGGGCGAGGCCCGTTTCGCCACCGCCGTGCCGAGGGTACCCCCTGCCCCAGGCGTGTTCTGAACCACAAAGATGCCGCCCCCCAGCTTGGCGGGCAGGCGGTTGGCCAGGGTGCGGGCCACGGAGTCGGTGGTGCCACCTGGCGGAAAGGGCACGATCAGGGTGACGGGACGGTCGCCGGGCCAGCCTTGGGCTTGAGCCAGCAAGGTGGTGCAGGCCAGTGTGAATGCAGCAATCAGGGCTTTCATCATGTCTCCTCGGGTGGGTATCGTGGTCCGGCCTCAGGCCGAGAAGCTGGCTTGCTCACGCGTCCAGTGGCGGGCCTGCTCGCTCAGCGAGAGGCCCAGGCCCGGGCGGCTGGGCACCAGCATCCGCCCGTTGCGGATTTCGATGCGTTCGTTGAACAAGGGCTCCAGCCAGTCAAAGTGCTCCACCCAGCCTTCACGCGGATAGGCGGCCGCCAGGTGGATGTGCAGCTCCATCGCAAAATGCGGGGCCACCAGCAAACCGGCATGGTCGGCCTGGGCGGCCACCTTGAGGTAGGGGGTGATGCCGCCCAGGCGCGGCGCATCGGGCATCAGAAAATCCGCGGCCCGGTGGCGGATCAAGTCCATGTGCTCGGCGGCGCTGGTGAGCATCTCGCCGGTGGCGATCGGGGTGTCGAAAGCCTGGGCCAAGGCGGCGTGGCCCTCGTGGTCGTAGGCATCGAGCGGCTCTTCGATCCACACCAGGTTGAAGGGCTCGAACGCCCGGCACATGCGTTGCGCGGTGGGGCGGTCCCACTGCTGGTTGGCGTCCACCATGATGGCCACCCCCTCGCCCAGGTGGGAGCGCACCGCCTGCAAGCGCGCCAGGTCCAGCCGGCCATCGGGTTGGCCCACCTTGAGCTTGATGCCACCGATGCCCCGTTCGATCGAGGCTGCCGCATTGACCAGCAACTGTTCGGTCGGCGTGTGCAAAAAGCCGCCCGAAGTGTTGTAGCAGGGCACCGAATCACGGTAGGCGCCCAGCAGCTTGGCCAGCGGCAATTGGGCGCGACGGGCCTTGAGGTCCCACATCGCCACGTCGAAGGCCCCAATGGCCTGGGTGGCCATGCCGCTGCGCCCCACCGAGGCACCGGCCCAGCACAGCTTGTCCCACAGCTTGCCGATGTCGCTGGCGTCTTCGCCCAGCAGTGTGGGCGCCACTTCACAGGCATGGGCAAACTGGCCCGGCCCGCCGGCCCGCTTGGCATAGCTCAGGCCCAGGCCGCGCTGGCCATCGGCGGTTTCCATTTCGACAAACAGCATGGCCACCTCGGTCATGGGCTTTTGCCGGCCCGTCAGCACCTTGGCGTCGCTGATGGCTTGGGCCAGTGGCAGGTAGCAGGACGAAACCTGCAATCGGGTGATGCGTGAATCCATGGCTTGTTAACGTTAACAAATTGATTGAAAAAAGAAGCAGGCCGATGCCTGCCGACGCAAATGTTATCGTTAACATTGCTTCGATGCCTGGTGGTTTTCCCTGATCATTGCTCGATGTCCTCTTCTCAGCCGCCCAAAGCCACCACCTTGCACGATGTCGCCCAGGTGGCCGGGGTGTCGTTCATGACCGTGTCACGCGCGTTGAACACGCCCGATCGTGTGTCACCCGCCACGCTGGACAAGGTGCGCCAGGCGATTGCAGCCACCGGCTACATCCCCAATCGGTTGGCCGGGGGCTTGAAATCCAGGCGCAGCATGACCGTGGTGGGCCTGGTGCCCATCATTTCGGTGGCCCAGTTTCTGCCCACCGTGCGCGCCCTGACCGAAGCCCTGGATGAGCAGGGCTACCAGTTGATCCTGGGCCAGATGGGCTACGACCACGCGCGGGAAGACAAGCTGATCACCACCATGATGGCGCGCCGCCCCGATGGCTTTGTGGTGATCGGCAAACTCAACTCTGCTGCCGCCCGCCAGCAACTGCGCACCGCCGGCATTCCCGTGGTGGAGACCTGGGACCTGGTGCCCGACCCGGTGGACATGGTGGTGGGGTTTTCGCACCAGCAGGTTGGGCGGGCCGTGGCCGATCATTTTCTGGCGCGCGGCCTGACCCGCCTGGCCGTGGCCACCGGGGATGACGACCGGGCTCAAAGCCGGCTGGCCGGCTTTTTGGAGCGTGTGGGACATGAGGTCCCCGTGGTGGTCAACCCCGCCCCCAGCAGCCTGGCGCACGGCCGTCTGGCCCTGACCGGCCTGCTGAAACAAGACCCACAACTGCAGGCGGTGTATTGCAGCTCGGATGTGCTGGCACAGGGGATCCTGGTCGAGGCCGCCGCCAGGGGCCTGCGCATTCCGCAGGACCTGGCCGTGTGTGGCTTTGGCGATGCCGATTTTGCGGAACACCTGTTCCCCTCACTCAGTTCGGTGCGGGTGGATGGTGCATGGATCGGGCGCCAGGCCGCTCAGATGATGCTGGACCGCTGTGCCGGCAAAACGCCGCCTGAGCGCAGGGTGGACGTGGGGTTCAGTGTGGTGGCTCGGGCCTCGAGCGGCGGTTGAGGCCGGGCGGCCTGGGGATTGACGGCCACCCCTGCCCCTGAACGAGGGCCGTGCCGCCTCAGAACCAGGCCCAGATGCGGCGCAGCAATGCGGGTGCCGGTCGGGAGGGGCGGGCGGGCCGGAACACGTAACGGGGTGCTTTGTACATGGGCTTCTCGGTGCGAGTATGGCCAATACTGTACAAAATATCAGTATCATGAGCAAGCACCCCCACCCATCAACCTGTTCGCCCATGGGGTCACGCATGGGCCCGCGCCAGCATCCTTGATCTGATGTCCTCCGTGCCCGCACCCACCGAGCTTTCGGGCTTCCTGCTCACCCGCCACTGGCGCGATCTCGCTGAGGGGACCGAGATCGAATACTGGCTGGCCACCGACCAGGGGCCGATGAAGGTGCTGTTGACCCAGCAGACCTCGGTCGCCTTTGTGTCGGCCCACCATCGGGCGGTGGTCGAGGCCCAACTGGCCAAGCTGCCAGGCCTGGAGCTCAAAGAGCTCGGTTTGAAAACCTTCGACCAGGCGCCCGTGCTCGGTGTCTATGCCCGCAGGTTCCGCGACCTCAGCAAGCTGGCGCAAGCCCTTCAGCCTCTGCAGATCCCACTCTATGAGGCCGATGTGCGCCCGCACGACCGATACCTGATGGAGCGGTTCATCACCGCCGGTGTGCTGGTCGAGGGCGGGCTGCGCGAAGGTTCTACCCTGGTCAACGGCCGCTTGAAGCCCTTGCCGGCTTGGCGCCCGACCTTGAAGGTGGTGTCGCTGGACATCGAAACGAGCGCGACCGAGGCGCTGTACTCGATCGCCTTGGACGGTGCGGGCGACCGGGTGGTGTTCATGCTGTCGCCGGCGCCAGCGCCGGCCGAGCCAACGAGGGACTTCAGGCTGGTGTACTGCCCCACTCGCCAGCAGATGATCGAGCAGCTCAATGCCTGGTTTGCGGCCCATGACCCCGACGTCATCATCGGCTGGAACGTGATCCAGTTCGATCTGCGGGTGCTGCAGAAGGCGGCCGACGCGTGCGCCGTGCCACTGCTGCTGGGGCGCGAGCATCGCCCCATCGCGTGGCGCACCCACCCGGGCCGCCAGGGCTACCTGTTCGCCCCCATGCCGGGCCGCGTGGTGATCGATGGCATCGAAGCCCTGAGGGCGGGCATGTGGAGCTTTCCGTCGTTCAGCCTCGAATCGGTCTCACAGGCCCTGCTGGGCGAGGGCAAGGAGATCGGCGATGCCTATGACAAGATGGCCGAGATCGAGCGACGTTTCCAAACAGACAAGCCCGCGCTGGCCAGCTACAACATCCAGGACTGCGCGCTCGTGTTGCGCATCTTCGACCAATTGGAGCTGCTGCCCTTCATGCTCGAACGAGCCCAGACGACGGGTTTGCAGGTGGATCATTTTGGCGGCTCCATCGCCGCGTTCAGCCACCACTACCTGCCACGCATGCACCGCCTGGGCTACGTGGCCCCGAACGTGGGGGACATCGCGGCCAAGGCCTTCCCGGGCGGCTATGTGATGGACTCCACGCCGGGCTTCTACGACTCGGTGGTGGTGCTGGACTACAAGAGCCTGTACCCCTCCATCATCCGGACCTTTCTGGTCGACCCCGTGGGCCTGGCCGAGGGATCGCACGCCGATGCCGAAAGCGGTCTGGTGCACGGGCCGCAAGGCACGCTGTTCTCGCGCGACAAGCACTGCCTGCCCGACATCGTGACCACCTTGTCGACGGCCCGGGACGAGGCCAAGCGCTCGCGCAACCAGCCGCTGTCGCAGGCCCTGAAGCTGCTCATGAACTCCTTTGCCGGCGTGCTGGGGGCCTCGGAGTGCCGATTCTTCAACCCGAAGCTGGTGTCCGCCGTGACCCTGCGCGGCCACGACGTCATGAAGCTCACCCGGACGTTCGTGGAGCAGCGCGGCTACCAGGTCATCTACGGCGACACCGACTCCATCTTCATCTGGCTCAAACGCCAACACCCCAACGCCGAAGCCCACGCCATTGCGGCCACCCTGGTGCAGCAGATCAACGCGTGGTGGACCCGCAAGCTGCGTGAGGAGCAGCAACTGGAGAACTTTCTCGAAATCGAGTTCGACACCCACTATGCCAAGTTCTTCATGCCCACCATCCGAGGCTCGGAGGTCGGCAGCAAGAAGCGCTACGCCGGCCTGAGCGTCGATGAAGCGGGGCGTGAGGAGATGGTCTACCGCGGGCTGGAGATGGCGCGCAGCGACTGGACCGCGCTGGCCCGGCAGTTTCAGGAGGGCCTGCTGTCGCGCATCTTCCACGGTGAGCCCTACCGGGCCTATGTGGCCGACTACGCGCGCTCGATGCTGGAAGGCCAGATGGATGCGCTGCTCGTCTACCGAAAACGGCTGCGTCATGAGTTGGATGCCTACCAGGTCAACACCCCACCCCAGGTGCGCGCAGCGCGCCTGGCCGACGCCCACAACGCCCGGCTGAACCGCCCCCAGCAATACCAGCGCGGGGGCTGGATCCAATACGTGATGACGCAAAACGGCCCCGAGCCCCTGGAGGCCCGGCATTCGCGAATCGACTATGAGCATTACCTCGCCAAGCAACTCCAGCCCATCGCCGACGCGATTCTCCAGCCCTTGGGCGACAGCTTTCTGGCCTTGACCAGCGCGCAGAAGCTGCTGTTTTAATCGACAACAAAGTCCGTCCGTGGTCGTGACGAGTCGTCGTCTGTTTGAACTCTTGAGCCGCCTGGTCAGGCCACACGCATGGGGCACCCCGGCCAGTGGCTCGCGGCTGATCCCTGCGTTGGATGCCGGCAAGGCGACGGAGCGCGCGGTTCCGAGCACCAACCTGTGGCATACCTCAACCGTCGCGGTGTCGTGAAAACTGGCGACGAGAATACCAAAGCGCACCGAGTCCCAACAAGAGATACGCCACGCATGCCAGCACGAAGGCCTTGGGGTGATCCTCGAAGTGGATGACCCTCGGGTGAGGGCCTTTGCCTATCTGCCATCTGTCTTCCACGATGGACCTCAGCGTGACGAAAACGAGCACGCCCCCCGCGATGCCCGCTGGCAATGGCGACCGTATACGCGGCCCACCATCCGGGTCATAGGTCAACTTTTCCCAGAGCGTCATGGCCTCCATCATCGCTCCATTCGACGTGTTTGGCGCAAGAGGGCGTGCTTGCCAGTG
Source organism: Curvibacter sp. GW821-FHT01G03 (assembly GCF_059422285.1). NCBI lineage: Bacteria > Pseudomonadati > Pseudomonadota > Betaproteobacteria > Burkholderiales > Comamonadaceae > Curvibacter > Curvibacter sp. GW821-FHT01G03. Next base: position 40,177 of record NZ_JBWKWP010000026.1, on the reverse strand, counting down.
GGCTGCTCTCAATCATGCCACCTGCAACACCTCAAACCGCTGGCGGACAGGCCCGGTGCCAATCACCACCTCATCCCCCTCCCCTTTGCCCAGCAAAGCGCGGCCCAGCGGCGCATCGCTGCTGATGACCTGAACGATCTGGGTGCCGCTGTGCAGCTTCATGCTGCCGCCGGCAGGGCCCAAGAAAAGGTGCTGCTGCTGGCCGTTGGGATCGGCCAGGCAGACCCGTGCGCCCAACTGGATGCCCAGGCCGGCATCGTAGGGGCGTGGACGAAACTGGCGCCAATGGGCCAGGGCCTGGCGGATGGCCTCGGCGCGGCGCGCCTGGCCGGTGGCCAGGTAGGCGGCTTCGAGGCCCAGGGTGTCGTATTTGTTCTCGGCGATGTTTTCTTCGTGGGTGGCCGCTTCATGGGCCTCGCGCAAAGCCTGTTCGACCTGCAGCAGGTCTTGGGCCAGGCGGTCCAACACCTGCTGCTGGAGCATTGACTTGTCCATGGTGGATGAGAGTGGGGCGGCTCGCATCAGCGATGCGTGCAAAGGAGGAAGGGGGCAGCTTGGGGTGATGAGGAACAGGCCCTCACCGGTTGAGGCGCGCTGATCGTAGCAGGCTCTGTGGGCGGTGACGCGGGCCACGCGGCCTTTGGCCTGCAAGGGCTTCACACCGCGCGCCAGGCACGGCCTGGTGCTGGCATCGCTATGAACCCGAGGCCTGCTGATACACCGACAAGCCCGTGCTCTGCTGCAGGCTGAGCATGGCCTTTTGCTGCTGCGCCAGGGCGCTGCTGTGCAGATTGAGTTTGGCCACACTGGCGCCCACGTTGCCGTCGCCGGCCAGTTCCTTGTTGGCTGCGGCCTGCACTTGCTGGCCCAACTGGGCCAGGGCCGCCCTCACGCCGGCCGGGTCTTTGGCCAGGGCGGCGGCAAACTTGCTGGCATCTTGCTTCAGGGAGCCATCGGCCTGCACCGACAGCCCCAGCTTGCTCATGGCGCTCTGATTGGCCACGCCACCGGTCAAAGCGCCATCCAGATCGCGACCGACACGCCCCGCCGCTTGGGCCGCCTGGCTTGAGCCCGACACGGCTGCTGTGGTCTTGGCCGCCTTCACCGCCGCATTGAAGGCATTGAAGAAATCCCCGGTGGCTTGGGTCACCTCCGACGCTGACGAGACCGATGACAGCTGGGTCAAGGCCTGCGCAGCCGTCTGACCGGTCGCCAACGCCGACTTGAGCTGGCCAAACGATGACAACTGGGCGGTGGTGGCGCTCGCGTCGGCCTGGATGCGGGTGGCCGTCTTGGTCAGGGCCGCCGACGCCGCCGCCAAGGCACCCGTCGCTTGGGTGGCCTGAGAGCCCGACCCGTTGGAGGCCGAAGCGCTCAGCAGCGTGTTGAGGTAGGCGGTGTTGATGTTCATGGCAGCGCCAACACTACCACTTCACGCCCCCGCAGATCGCCCGATTTCAGGGGCCATCGGCCTGCTTTTCAGCGTGCTGCGCCAGCCCGCCCTTGCGCCAGGGTCTTGAGGGCGAGGCCCAGGCGCTCGCGGTCCTTGCCCACGGCCGCAGCCAGCGTGGCCTCATCGTCGGCCAGTGGGATGCCCGCTTCGGCCAGGGCCTGGCGGGCCTGCTCAGGTGTCTTGCCATACAGGGGGGCCAGCAGGCGGATGGGCGCGCCCGACACGGCCTGGAGGGCCAAGCCTGGGGTGGATGGGCCTTTGGGGGCGCCGCCCGACCAAGGCACGAAAGAGCCGGCCAGCACCAGGGCCAACAGCAGCATGAGCCACAGGGCCGGCCCAGGCTTGAAATAACGCTTGAAGCCGAACCAGTTGGCCAGCGCGTGCACCACCACCGCGGCCACCATCAGCCAACCCACCCATTCGTGCAGGGTCTTCTGAAGGCTGTTGTCCCAGTGGAAGAACATCAGCAGGCCGGTGGCCCCCATCAATACAAATACACCGATGGTGAGCGGCGTGGCCCACTCACGAGAAACCTTGATCATGAAACGAATCCTTGAAATGTCACACACGCTGCAGCCCTTGTGCGGGGCCCCAGCCGCCTCATTTTGGCGAGCCAATGTGCAAGCAATTTGAAGAAACGCAAGCCGGTGCACAAAGAGCCTGGGCACAATCCGGAACATGATCATTGCCCTGCCCCGCTCGTTGGCTGTTTTTCTGCTGCTTGGTGCAGCCCTTGGCGTGCAGGCCGCAGCACCCGAGCCTGCAGCGTTGCTGGCTGGCGATCCGCACAGCGACGAGGTTCGAGAGACGGCCTCTGGGCTGGTGTGGGCCCGTTGTGCCGAAGGCATGCGCTGGAGCGGCAGCCACTGCCAGGGCCGCCCCATGCTGCTGACCCGGGCCGAGGCCATGAAGCGTGCCGCCGAGCGCCAGCGCGACAGCGGGCTGGCCTGGCGCCTGCCCACTGCCAAGGAGTTGCAGCGCCTGGTCAAGCTCAACCGCCAGGACGAGGGCCTGGACCCCAAACTGTTTCCGGATGCGCCCCTGGGCTGGCACTGGTCGTCCACGACGCGCGCCAATGGCCAGGCCGTGAACGCCTACCGCTACGACAACATCACCCGCGGCGTGTCGGGCGAGTCGGTGAACCGGCTCAGCTTTCTGCAGGGCTGGTCGGTGGACCTGGGCACGGGTGAAATGAACGGCGAGGTGGCGAAGAAATCGGAACTGCCGGTGCGGTTGGTGCGCAACGAACGCTGAGGCCGATGCGCCGACGCCCGTGAAGGATCAGCCGGGCTTGCGCTCCCAGGCATTGCACCAGCCTGCGGCCGCCACCTCTTTGCCATAGAACAGACCGCAGCCCCCCTGGGGCTGAGCTGCATCGCCGGCATACAAGGCGCAGTTGGCGCAAGTCTGGCCAGGTTTGTAACTGGGGTTCTTGCCCGGGTCGACCCGGGTCGCATCGGCGCGGTAGGCCAAGCCCACTGCGCCGGGGTCGGATTCGTCGAGCAAGCCTGAGCTTGCCTGGGCCCGGGCCAGGCGGGGGGCCGCGGCCCAGGCGCCCAGCGCCAGCGCGGGCAGGCCCAGCAGCCACAGGCGGCGCGTGGAGGGGGGCCGGGCGTTGGCCGCAGGGTTGGGGAGTGAAGAAGTGGTGAGCAGCATGGGGTGCTTGGGGTGCGTCATGACCGCACTATAGAAGCCGCGCAGATCACCTGTGCGGCGCTCGGAATAACGCCGAGATGGCGCAGGGATGACGCTGGGATGACGCCGTGCGGGGCCTGGCACCGGCCTGCGGCAGCCCTCAGTCCAAAACCACCTTGCCCGCCTTGACCAGTTCGGCAAAGCGCTCGGTCTCGGTCTTGAGGGTGCGCGCCATGTCCTCGGGCCGGTCGCCCACGGGCTGGGCGCCGATCTCGTCCATGCGCCGGATGAAGTCGGATGACTGAATCACCTTGACCATCTCGGTGTTGAGGCGGGCCACGATGTCGCGCGGCGTGAGCGCCGGCGCCAGCACGCCGAACCAGGTGCCGATGTTGAAGCCCTTGAGGCCGGCCTCGTCCAGCGTGGGCACCTCGGGCAAGGCAGGCGAGCGGCTGGCGGTGGTGACCGCCAGGGCACGCAGCTTGTTGCTGCGGATGTGCGGCAGCACCGGGGTGATGGTGTCAAAGGACATCGTGATCTGACCGCCCAGCAGGTCGGTGGCCAAGGGGCCGCTGCCTTTGTAGGGGATGTGGGTGAGCGCCACGCCCGTGTTGTTCTGGAACTGGGTGCCGATCAGGTGCTGGGCCGTGCCATTGCCGTTGGAGCCATAAGTGGCCTTGTCGGGCTGGGCCTTGAGCAGGGCCACCAGTTCGGCCACGCTGCGCACCGGTGTGGCGCTGTTGACCACCAGCACATTGGGCACCACCGCCACCATGGTGATGGGGGAGAAGTCTTTCTGAAAGTCGTAGGGCAGCTTCTTGTAGACGCTGGTGGCAATGGTGTGGTGCACCGCACCCATCAGCAAGGTGTAGCCATCGGCCTTGGACTTGGCCACATAGTCGGCTCCGATGGTGGCACCCGCCCCTGGGCGGTTGTCGACGATCACGGGCTGGCCCAGGCTCTTGGCCAGGGCCGTGCCCAGGGCCCGCGCCAGCACGTCCGTGGTGCCTCCGGGCGGAAACGGCACCACCAGGGTGACGGGCTTGGCGGGCCAGGCCTGGGCCTGGGCGGCACCGGCAAGGCAGACCAGCGCCCCGACCGCGGCCTGCAGCAGCAAACGCCGTCGAGGCCTGGATGCCCCAGTTGGGTGAAAGTTCATGTCGGTCTCCTGAATGGGGGCTGGCCCTTGTTTGAAGACCGACTTTAGGAGTTCATGCAAGTTGTGAATCACCCCGGAAGTGAATCCACAGTTAACTCAGATTCAAGAATCGGGCCCCACGCCAACCCGGATCCCAGGGATCGGTACAGACCCCTAGCTGGCATGAAATGGCAAGAGCGTGTCGCCTTTTGCGAGGTGCCCGGCAACCGCCAAAACTAGATTCCCACCCCAGGACTCCTGCACCAGGAGACCTCCTGAAATCCAGCTTTTGAACCACATCGGAGACCTCATGAAAACCCGCACACTCACCACCAGCGCGCTCTGCCTGCTCGCCGGGGCGGCACAAGCCCAATCCAGCGTGACGCTTTACGGCACCCTGGATGCCGGGATCGTTCACCAGACCAGCTCGGCGGCCGGCTACTCGACCAGCTTTCCCGGCATGGCCAGCAACACGGGTCGCCTCACCAAGTTCCAGGACGGTGGCATCGGCGCGAGCTTCTTCGGCTTCAAGGGGACAGAGGACCTGGGTGGGGGCCTGAAAGCCCACTTTCAGATGCAGGGCAACATCAGCCTGGCCACGGGCGCAGGCAACCCGATCAGCGGTAGCCTGACGCCCAGCACCGCGGTCTTCAATCAGATTGCCACGGTGGGTCTGGGCGGTGATTTCGGCGACATCAAGGTCGGGCGCCAGATCAGCCCGCTTTACTACGCACTGGCCTACACCGACCCGCGTGAAGGCCGGTATTTCGGCAGCATCCTGGGCGCCCTGGTGGGGATCAACAGCTCGGCGGGCTGGGCTGGAACCACCACCAATGCCCCTCTGGGCGCCATCTACGATGACAACTCGGTGGTCTACACCTCGCCCACCTTCCGTGGGGTCACGGCCCATTACCAGCACACCTTTGGCAACGTGGCGGGCAACGCCAGTGCCGGGTCGCGCGATGCCCTCACACTGCTGTACAAGGCCGGCGGCCTGAAGGCCTCGGCTGCCTACTACAACGCCCGCGATGCCTACACCCTGCCTGCGGCCGCCACGGGCGCCAGCAACAACCGCCTGGTGCATCTGGGCGCCTCGTATGCGTTGGGCGACTTCAGCGTGAGTGCGGGCTACATGGGGGCCAAGAACCCCTCGGGCGTGGCCAGTGGCCAGGGCATTCTGAGCGCTGCCCGGCCGGCCTACGGCAGTGCCAGTGGCCGGGCCCACTACGATGTCTTCAGTCTGGGCGGCAGCTACCAGGCTGCGCCCCTGGTGCGGCTGACCGCGGGGCTCTACCGCATCAACGACAAGGCCGATTCGACCAACAGTTCACAACTTTGGGCGCTTGGGCTGGACTACCGCCTGAGCCCGCGCACCACCGCCTATGTGCAGGCGGGCCAGGTGAACAACAAGGGCACCATGAACCAGGCCATGGTGTATGGCGTGCCCGTGGCCGCCGGCCAGTCGACCACGGCCTACATGGTGGGGATCCGTCACTCCTTCTGAAGCTGACGGCTCAGTCCTGCCGGGTGACGTGCAGCCCAAGGGCTGCGCGCGAGTACGTCGCCAGGCAGGCTGGGAAGGGTTGAATCACCGTTCAAGCCCGCCGAGCCTGACCACGCCAACCCGCGCCTGAACGGCCCGCAGCGCGGCCCGGTCCATCAAACGCGCAGCTGTTCCAACAGCGTCAACGCCAGGGGCCAATCACCGTAACCAGAGGCCGGATTCAAATGGCCCACGGCCCCCAGATCCAGGCATTCACTGCCCCACTGAGCCACCAGATCCAAGATGCGCGCCCTGTCGCCCAGGGGGTCGTTGCGGCTGAGCGCCGCCAGGCTGCGAAACGGCAGCCGCTGCCTGGGCACCGGCAACCAGCCGGCCTGGGCCAGTTCGTCCAGGCTCGGGTAGCCCGGGGGCATGGCGGTTTCAAAATCAGGTGGGGTGGCCAGCAAGGCGCTGTGCACACGGTGGCACTGGCCTGAGGCCTGGGCCCAATGCGCCAGCATGATGCAACCCCCGCTGTGGGCCACCAGTTGCACCGGCCCTTCAATGGCACTGACGGCTTGTTCGATGGCGCGGACACGGGTCTGGCAATCCAGATCCTGGCGGCCCATGGCGGGCACGCTGCGCGCGTCGGGCAGGCGCTCGGCCAGCAGGGTTTGCCAGTGGCCTGGCACCGCATCGCGCAGGCCAGGAACGATCAGAACAGTGGGAAGCATGGCGCATCTCCGGGCTGTAAGAAGACATGAAAAAAGGGCGCTGCCTGCGCACGCGCCCTGCACACACCCGCCGGCGCCCGGTCGGCGCAGGGGCGGAGCCGTGTCATCGCGTCAGACTGGCTGGGCCAGGCCGCGCTGAGCAGGTCGACGGTTGGGGGCAAAGCCGTTGGCCGCCAGGGTCTGGTCGGCGTTGTCGTAGAAGGTACCGATGCGGTAAATCTCTCGGGCCTCTTGGGCATTGGCCACATCGCGGCCAAATTCTTTCGCCAGGCGCACCAGTTGTTCGATCTGCTCGACCGTGCCCATCTTGCGGTCGCGCCGCTGGGTCCAGAGGTTGTCTTCAATGCCACAACGCACGTGCAGGCCCATGGCAATGGCCATCATGTTCAGGGGCAGCACGTTGAGCATGGACGACTCCAGGGTCAGCACCGAGCCGTCCGGGCAGCCACGCACAAAATTGGCCAGGTTGTACAGGTTGGGCTGGTCAAACCCCCCGCCAATGGCCACCCAGGTCAGGATCAGCGGCACGTTGCAGACGCCCCGGCGCATCATGCGCTCGACCGTCTCCAGCTGGGTGATGTTGGCCAGTTGGAAGTGGGTCTGGATGCCCTTGGCAGAAAGGCGGCGGATGTGTTCCTCCACCCAGTCCGGGCCGGCTGGAATCGTCATCTCCCGGTAGGCGTGGTACATCGCAGGTTGCGCCAGCGTGGTGCCACGGATGTCGGCCTCGCACATCTGCTCGACCACGTTCATCTGGTTGGTGTTGATCGCGATGGTCACCTGGTCGGGGGTGGGGCTGAGCTCCGCCAGCATGTGGCGGGTGTCGTCGGACAGCCATTTGGCCACGTCGCCGTCGCCCTCGGGGGCGAACGAGATCGAGCCCCCAACCTGCAGGATCATGTCGGGCACGCGGGCCCGGATGCCGGCCAGCAACTCATTGAATTTGGACAGGCGCTTGGAGCCCTTGCCGTCGAGTTCGCGCACGTGCAGGTGCAGCACGGTGGCGCCCGCGTTGTAGCAGTCGACCGCCTTCTGGATGTGCTGTTCCATGGTCACGGGGATGTCTTCAGGGAAGTCTTCGGGCATCCACTCAGGGCCGTAGGGGGCCGCGGTGATGACCAGTTTTTGCTGGTTTTCAGGAAAGTTCGAGCCGTCAAGGAAGTTCATGGTGTGTCTCCGGATGGAATGGCAAATGGGGGGGCTTGAAACAGGGCCTGCAGCGCGTCAGTACGGCTTGTCGCCGATGATTCCGGCGCGCTCCATCTTGCGGTGGCAGGGCGGGTAGTCCATCACCGCGTAGTGCTGGGTGCTGCGGTTGTCCCAGATGGCCACGCTGTTGGGTTGCCAGCGCCAGCGCACCTGGTACTCAGGGACCATGGCCTGGTTGATCAGGTACTGGAGCAGTGCGGCACTGCCCTGGGTGTAGTCCTGGCCATAGCGCACCCGTTCGGGCGTGTGGAAGTTGGTGAAGTGCGTCGTGAAGGCATTGACGAACAAGACCTTCTCGCCGGTTTCGGGGTGAATGCGCACCACGGGGTGTTCGGCGTCAGGAAACTGCGCCTTCAGGGCCAGGCGCTTTTCAAGCGGCATGGCCGCGCCGAAGGTCGCCTCGATGCTGTGCCGCGCGCGCAGGCCCTCGATCTGCTGCTTCACGCTGTCGGGCAGGCGCTCGTAGGCCAGCACCATGTTGGCCCACTGGGTGTCGCCCCCCACCGGCGGGCACTCGACACAACGCAGCACGCAACCCATGGGCGGGGCCTCGCGCCAGGTGGCGTCGGTGTGCCAGGCGTTTTCGTAGCGATCGTTGGCTTGCTCGGGTGATTTGTAGATGCGCACCAGGCCGGGGTGGTCAGGGTCGCTGCCGGCCACGGGGTGGTCCTCCAGTTCGCCAAAGCGACGGGCAAAGGCCACATGGTCGGCCCGCGTGATGTCCTGGTCGCGCAGGAACAGCACGCGATGGCGCAACAAGGCAGCCCGGATCTCGGCGAACAAGCCCTCGTCACGCGCGGCATCGGCCAGGCTCACGCCTTGGACCTCGGCACCAATGGCACAGGTCAGTGCTTGAATTTTCATGTCATGTCTCCTGTCGGTCTTTTGGTGGTGGTCGCTCAGATCACGAAGATCGACGACCCGGTGGTCTGGCGTGATTCGAGTGCCCGGTGCGCCTGCACGGCGTCTTGCAGGGCATAGCGGTGCTCGATGTCGACGCGGATGCGGCCTGCCGCCACGTGCCCGAACACCTCGCTGGCCAGCGCGGCCTTTTCAGCGGGGTCGGCGATGTAATCCGCCAGGGCCGGTCGCGTGAGGTACAGAGACCCCTTCATGGCCAGCAGTTGCGGATCAAAGGGCGGGATGGTGCCGCTGGCCGTGCCGACACACACCATCAGGCCGCGGCGCTTGAGCGAGTCGAGCGAGGCCATGAAGGTGCTGCGCCCCACGCTGTCGAAAACCACGTCCACCCCCACGCCACCGGTGATCTCGCGCACCCGGGTGGCCACGTCTTCATGGCTGTAATTGATGGTGGCCACGCAGCCGTGGGCCTTGGCCACTTCGGCCTTGGCCTCGCTGGACACGGTGCCGATCACGTTCACGCCCAACAACCGGGCCCATTGAGCGACCAGCAGGCCAACGCCGCCCGCAGCGGCATGCAGCAGCAGCGTCTGGCCGGCCTGGAAGTTGTGGATCCGACGCATCAGGTAGGCCGAGGTCAGGCCGCGCATGGTCATGGCGGCGGCGGTTTCACAGGAGATCTCGGCCGGCAGCCTGATCAGCGGTGCCGCCGGAATGACCCGCTCGGTGCAGTAAGCCCCCAGGGTATTGAGAAAGCCGGTGTAGGTGACACGGTCCCCCAGCGCCAGGTGGTCGACCCCCTCACCCACGGCCTCGACCACACCCGCCGCTTCAACCCCGATGCCGCTGGGCAGGGGCACCGGGTAGGTGCCGTTGCGAAAGTAGGTGTCGGCGTAGTTGAGGCCCACGGCAACGTGCCGCAGCCTGACCTGGCCTGGGCCGGGATCCCCCACGGCCACTTCTTCGAGGCGGAGCACCTCGGGTCCTCCGGTTTCATGCATGCGAACGGCGAGCGCCATGGTCTTGTCTCCTGCAAAGGCGTCAATGAATGAGGCAACTCTAGGGATTGACCCGACTGGCGGCTTTGCAAAACATGTCTCAAACTTTGCATTTCATGCCAAACCCAGCCCCACAAAGCGCCCTGAACCGATGGCCCACCTGATTCGCTCCGCTGTCCTGACCAAGTTTCTGGAAGTGGCTCAGGCCGTGAACCTGAACCCCCAGGACGTGCTGCGCCAGGCGGGATTGACACGGGCCTTGATCGAAGACCCGGAACAACGCATTCCGTCGCGGGCCGCCGTGAACCTGCTGGAGGCCGCTGCCCGGGCCTCGCAATGCCCGACCTTTGGCTTGCGCATGGCACAGGCCCGGCAACTGGCCGACTTTGGCGTGGTCAGCCTGTTGATCAGCCACCAGGCCACCTTGCGCGATGCGCTGGCCACGCTGCTGCAATACCGCCACCTGCTCAACGAGTCCCTGGCCATGCAACTCGAGAACGTGGGCAAGATGGTGATCGTGCGCGAAGAGGTGGTGGTGGGCATGCTGTCGCCGCAGGCCACCGAGCTGGCCATCGGGGTGTTGTTTCGAATGTGCGCGGCTTTCCTGGGCGGCGCCTGGCACCCCCACAGCGTCAACTTCACCCACGCGGCGCCAGCCGACCTGTCGGTTCACCGCAGGGTCTTCGATTGTCGGGTCGAGTTCGGCAGCGAGTTCAATGGCTTCGTGTTCTCGTCGGCCGACCTGGATGCCCCCAACCCCTCGGCAGACCCGGTGATGGCCAGCTATGCCCAGCGGTTTCTGGAGTCACTGCCGAGAAACAGCCAGCACAGCACGACCGAGGCGGTGCGCCAGGCCATCTACCTGATGCTGCCCATGGGCCGGGCCAACAGCGAGTGCGTGGCCCAGGGCCTGGGTTTGAGCGTGCGCACCATGCAGCGCCAGCTGGATGAGGACCAGGCCAGCTTCACCGACCTGCTCAATGAAGTGCGCCGCGAGCTGGTGCAACGCTACCTGGCCAATGCCCAGTACAACATGACGCGGATTGCCGATTTGCTGGGCTACAGCACCCCCAGCGCCTTCACCCGCTGGTTTGCCACCCATTTCGGGCAATCACCGTCCTCATGGCGGCGCATCCAGGCGCAGCAGATCCTGCCCGCGACGCCACGCAGAAGCGCTGCACCCGAAACGCAGGCGAAACCAGTATGCGAAGGCGCTGGGTGCTGAGAACCCGAGCAGGCCCGCCACCTCATTCAGCGGGAGGTCACTGGCCTCAAGCTGACGCTGCACCAGCTCTTGCCGAACCTGATCGAGCAGTCGAGAGAAGGTCACGCCCTCCAGGCTCAGGTGGCGATGCAGGGTGCGCCGGTCCACGCCCAGATGGGCCGCCACCTGCTGGGCCGTGCAACGTCCGCCAGGCAACAAGGCCACGATCAATTGGCGCACGGTTTCATGGGCCTGCTGGGGTTGCCGGCTCAGGGCCTGGTCGAGCAGCTTCAGGGCAAAGCGTGCCATGTGCGGATCGCTGTGATTGAGCGCGACGTCGAGCTGTGCGGCCGAACAGACAATGCCGGTGAAGTCCTGGTTGAAGGCCAGCGTGGGCCCAAAAAATGCCCTGTGGCGCGCCTCGTCCCGGGGGGGCCGGTGCATGAACGCCACCCGCAGGGGCTGCCATTCGGGGCCCAGCAACTCTTTCAGGATGCGGAACATCACCCCCAGCGCCAGCTCGGTGGATTGGCGGATGGACGCCGAGCGCGGGACCAGCAAGGCCTCGCGGATGGTGACGGTGTCGGCCAGCCTGTCCAGGCGGGTCAGCAGCGAGGCATTGAGCAGGCGCAGGTAGCGGAACAAGGTGTTCAAGGCCGCCAGCGCAGTCGGCTCGGAGCGCATCACCAAGCCAATCGGCCCGAGGTTGGACAAGGTGCGCCCCGCGGCCAGGCGCAGCCCGAAATCCTCGATGCCGCTGGCATGCGCGCTGTCTTCCAGCAACTGGGCCACGGCGTCTGCGGACACCAGGGTTTCGGGGTCGTCCAGCGATCGCGGTGGCAAGCCCGCATGGCGCAACATGGCAGGCGCGTTCAAGCCCAGGGACTGCGCCAGGTCTGGGTAGCCGCTGAGGCTGGCACTGCGCACGGTGCGGAGGGTGAGCGCCATGAAATGTCCCAAATTCGAAACTTGATGTCCCAAATTATCAAGCATCGGCCGACCGCCCTGCCTACGATGACGGCATGGCTGAAACAGACCATGCACGGTCCCTTGAACCCGACCGGCCCCCAACCATCAGGAGACAAAGATGAACCTTCACACCCTCAGCGCCCTGACGCGCCGAGCCGCCTGTGCCGCCGCGCTGGCGCTGGCCCTGCCCTCGGCCATGGCCTGGACAGACCGCCCCGTGACCCTGCTGGTGCCGGCACCCGCCGGCGGCACCATGGACGTCATTGCCCGCCTGATGGCGGACCAGCTCGGCACGGAGCTGGGCAAGCCCGTGATCGTGGACAACCGCCCTGGCGCTGGTGGCGCCATTGCCGCGCAGGCGTTGAAGAGCGCGCCCCCTGACGGGCAGACCTTGATGCTGACCGCCAGCAATGTGCTGACCGAGATTCCGCACGTCATGAAAACGGGCTTCGACCCCCTGCGCGACATCAAGCCAGTGGCCGTGGTGGCCCGCGCCGGCATGGTGCTGGTCGGCAACCCGGCCCTGCCGGCCAAAGACATGAAAGAACTGGTGGCCTACCTCAAGGCCAACCCGGGCAAATTCAGCTTTGCTTCGTACAGCGCGGGCACCAGCTCGCAATACGCCGGCATGATCCTGAATCAAAAGGCAGGTCTGGACCTGCAGCACATCCCGTTTGCCGGCTCACCGCCCGCACTCACCCAGGTCATGGGCGGGCAGATTCCGATCATGTTCGATGGCATCGTGACCTCACGCGCCATGGTTCAGGCAGGCAAGCTGCGCGCCTTTGGCGTGGCCTCGAAGCTGCGCTCGCCCCTGCTGCCTGAGGTCCCCACACTGGCTGAACAAGGCTACCCGGACCTGGTGTTCAGCAACTGGCTGGCCGTGATCGCGCCGGCAGGCCTGCCCAACGAGCTGCTGGAGAAGATCCACACCGTGATCGCCCGGGCCGCCCAGGCCCCCAAGGTGCGTGAACGCATGACCGCTGCAGGCTTTGAGACCGAAGCGCCGCAAACACCCGCCCAGTTGGCCCAGTTGATGAAGGCTGACTACGAGCGCAATGGCGCCATCGTGCGAACCTTCAACATCCAGCTCAACCCCTGAGCCCGGCGGAGACGCCCACCTGTGCCGATGGCTGACCGCCCCTAGCGGACAGCCCATCGCCATGGACCCATAGCCACTCGCCCCGCCCCCCGCCGCCTCGATCCGAGGCCTCAGACCCTGAGCCGCGCGGCCCCGCGCGCGACACCCCAACCCCCTGCACCGCCGCCCGGCACCCTGGGCAGGCGCACGCCTGCCCCACTTCTTTGAAACCTCGTAGGACCCCCACCATGAACGGACTCATGATGCAGCAACCGCTGCTGATCTCTGCCTTGCTGCGTCACGCGGAACGGCACCACGGCGACCAGTGGCTGGTGTCCCGCCGCGTCGAAGGCGATGTGCACCGCTACACCTATCGGGCGTTGGCCGAGCGGTCGCGCCGCATGGCGCAGGCAATCGCCCACCTGGGGGTCGAGGCCGGTCAACGCGTGGGCACCCTGGCCTGGAACGGCTACCGCCACCTGGAGCTGTACTACGCCGTGTCGGGCAGTGGCGCGGTGCTGCACACCCTGAACCCGCGCCTGCACCCTGACCAACTGACCTGGATCGCCAACCATGCCCAGGATCAGGTGCTGTGCTTCGATCTGAGCTTTTTGCCGCTGGTGGAGTCAGTGGCGGCCCGGCTGGGCACGGTGCGTCACTTCGTGCTGATGTGCGATCGATCGCACATGCCGCAGACCACGCCACTCAAAGGCCTGCTGTGTTACGAGGACCTGATCGATGCGGCCAGCCCGGACTTCGAGTGGCCAGAGCTCGACGAGCTGAGTGCCTCGTCGCTGTGCTATACGAGCGGCACCACCGGCCACCCCAAGGGGGTGCTGTACAGCCACCGTTCCACTGTGCTTCACACCCTGGCCTCGGGCTTGCCTGACGCCATGAACCTGTCGGCCCGCGACGTGATCTTGCCCGTGGTACCCATGTTCCATGTGAATGCCTGGGGCCTGCCCTACTCGGCCTGCATGGTGGGCGCCAAGCTGGTGTTTCCGGGCCCGGCACTGGACGGCGCATCGCTGCACGCCCTGTTCGAGGCCGAAGGCGTGACCTTTGCCGCCGGCGTGCCCACGGTGTGGCAAGGCCTGCTGACCCACATGCAGGCCGGCGGCCATCGGTTCTCAACCCTGCAGCGCACGGTGATCGGCGGTGCGGCCTGTCCACCGGCCATGCTGGAGGCGTTCGAGGAACAACATGCGGTGCAGGTGATCCATGCCTGGGGCATGACCGAGTTGAGCCCGATCGGCACCATCGGCGTTTTGAAAGGCGAGCAACTGGCCTGGCCCAAGGAGCGGCGCCGGGCCGTGCAGGCCAAGCAAGGGCGGTCTGTTTTTGGCATCGACCTGAAAATCGTGGACGCCGAGGGGCAGGAACTGCCCTGGGATGGCTGCCAGGCGGGTGAGCTGCTGGTGCGCGGCCATTGGGTGGCTGCAGACTACCTGGGTTCGCCAGGCCCGAGCCCGCTGGTGGGCGACGGCAGCCACGGCTGGTTTCCAACCGGGGACGTGGCCACGGTGGACCCGCAGGGCTTCATGAACATCACGGATCGCAGCAAGGATGTCATCAAATCTGGGGGCGAGTGGATCAGCTCGATCGAGCTGGAGAACATTGCCATGGCCCACCCGGCGGTGGCCATGGCGGCCTGCATCGCGGCACGCCACCCGAAATGGGATGAGCGCCCGCTGCTGATCGTCAGCCTCAAACCCGGCGCCTCACTGGATCGCGCCAGCCTGCTGGCCTTCTACGAGGGGCGCATTGCCAAATGGTGGACCCCTGACGACGTGGTGTTCGTGGACCACATCCCCCTGGGCGCCACGGGCAAAATGCTCAAGCACCCCTTGCGGGCACAGTTCCAGGACAAGCTGCTGCAGCCGGCCACGGCCACCGAGGTGGCGGCATGAGCGCGTGGCGTGAACGCCTGGCCTTGCTGGGCCCGGGGCTGCTGATCAGCGCCATCGTGGCCGTCGCAGCCCTGTTTCTGGCGGATCACTATGGCGCGCCGGTGATGCTGTTTGCCTTGCTGCTGGGCATGGCGGTCAATTTTCTGTCGCAAGAGGGGCGCTGCCGCCCAGGCATCGAGTTCGCAGCGCGCCAGGTGCTGCGTTGGGGCGTGGCCTTGCTGGGGTTGAAGATCACGGCCGCCCAGGTCCAGTCGATGGGCTGGCAACCGGTGGCCATGGTGGTAGTGGCTGTGGTGGCCACCATCGGCTTTGGCATCGTGAGCGCGCAGCTCATGGGGTTTCAGAAATTCTTCGGCCTGCTCAGCGGGGGGGCTGTGGCCATCTGTGGCGCCTCGGCGGCCTTGGCCCTGGCGGCGGCGTTTCCGCAGCACCCGCAAAAAGAGCGCGCCACGCTGTTCACGGTGATCGGCGTGAGCACTTTGTCGACGTTGGCGATGGTGCTGTACCCCCTGGTGGTGCGCTGGTTGCAACTGGACCCACTGAACGCCGGCTTCTTTTTGGGCGGCACGATCCACGATGTGGCGCAGGTGGTGGGTGCCGGCTACAGCATGGGCACCGAGGTGGGCGATGCCGCCACGGTGATCAAGCTGATGCGCGTGGCCATGCTGGTGCCGGTGATCGCGTTTGCGGCCTGGATGACCCTGCAGCACGAACGCACCCAGCGCCAAGGCCAGACGCCAGGGGATGCCCCGGGGGCCGCCCCGGATGGGGCCCAGGGGATGGCCCAAGGGGGCACACGCCCCCCCTTGCTGCCCTGGTTTGCAGTGGCATTTGTGGCCTTGGTCATGGTCAACAGCACAGGCTGGCTACCCAGGCCCCTGACCCAGGCCGGCAATGAAGCCTCGCGGGCCTGCCTGGTGGCCGCCATGGCGGCCATCGGCATGAAAACCCATCTGAAGGACATTCTTTCGGTGGGCTGGAAGCCAGTGCTGCTGATGCTCCTGGAAACCCTGTTTCTGGCCGTCCTTTTCTATGGGCTGATGCAATGGGCCGGGCTGCACAGCCATGGCTGAGTGGGTCAGCGTTTTGCCCCTGGAGACCCTGCGCCAGCAGGGTCGGGCCCTGGTGCGCGTGGCCGGGCGCGAGTTGGCCTTGTTTTGGGTCGACGGCACCCTCCATGCGCTCGAAGACGCCTGCCCGCACGCGGGCGCCTCGCTGGCCTTCGGCACACTGGAAGGCCATTGGGTGCGCTGCCAGGCCCACGGCCTGCGCTTTGATGTGCGCAGCGGGCAGATGGCTGGGGCCAAGGGCTTGTGTGCCCACCGCTTCGAAGCCCGCGAGCGCGACGGCTGGGTGGAAATCAGCCTGGACTGAAATCCGGCCACCCTGATCAGGCCACCGGGTCAGATCGAGGTAGCCCCCAGGTGGGCGCACACCGCCTCGGTCACCTGGCCGGTGGTGGCCCGGCCTCCCAGGTCGCCGGTGTGCAAGGCCGGGTTGGCGGTGACGGCTTCGATGGCGGCCATCAGGCGGCGCGCGGCATCGTGCTCGCCCAGGTGCTCCAGCAGCATCACCACCGACCAGAACGTGCCCACCGGGTTGGCCAGACCCTTGCCCATGATGTCGAAAGCCGAGCCATGGATGGGCTCGAACATCGAGGGGTAGCGGCGCTCGGGGTCGATGTTGCCGGTGGGTGCGATGCCCAGGCTGCCGGCCAGTGCCGCCGCCAGGTCGCTGAGGATGTCGGCATGCAGGTTGGTGGCCACCAGGGTGTCCAGCGTGGCCGGCCGGTTCACCATGCGCGCCGTGGCGGCGTCGACGATCTCCTTGTCCCAGCGCACGTCCGGGAACTCGAGCGCCACCTGGGCGGCGATCTCGTCCCACATCACCATGGCGTGGCGTTGCGCATTGCTCTTGGTGATCACGGTCAGCAGCTTGCGCGGCCGCGACTGGGCCAGTCGGAAGGCAAAGCGCATGATGCGCTCCACGCCCACCCGGGTCATCATGGTGACGTCGGTGGCGGCTTCGATCGGGTGGCCCTGGTGCACCCGCCCGCCCACGCCGGAGTACTCGCCCTCGGAGTTCTCACGCACGATGACCCAGTTCAGGTCTTCGGGCCGGCAACGCTTGAGCGGCGCATCGATGCCCGGCAGGATGCGCGTGGGCCTCACATTGGCGTACTGATCAAAGCCCTGGCAGATCTTCAGGCGCAGGCCCCACAGGGTGATGTGGTCGGGAATGTCAGGATCGCCGGCCGACCCGAACAGGATGGCGTCCTTGCCCCGCAGGGCCTCCAGGCCATCGGCGGGCATCATCACGCCGTGGCGGCGGTAGTGGTCACCGCCCCAGTCGAAGTTTTCGAATTCGAAACCGAAGCCAGCGCCGGTGGCCGCCAGGGCCTGCATCACCGCCTGGCCTGCGGGCACCACTTCCTTGCCAATCCCGTCGCCGGGGATGGTTGCGATCGCATAGGTCTTCATGGCTGTGGGTCTCCGACAGAAATTGAGTGCTGTCACTGTAGGGAGGCCCGGGCCCGTTGGCGCGCCGCTATAGTGAAACCATCGTTTACTTGAATTCAACAATCACGCCATGTCCGAGCTCATTCAACCTGCCGACCTGGGGTTTTTCTCGGTGCTGGCCAGTGCTGGCAGCCTGAGCGCCGCGGGCCGCGAACTGGGGGTGACCACCCCGGCAGTGAGCAAGCACCTGGCCCAGATCGAGGCCCGGCTGGGGGTGCTGTTGATCAACCGGACCACGCGCCGCATGAGCCTGACGCCCGAGGGCGAGCTGTACCTGGCCCATGCACGCCGCATCCTGGGTCAGATCGACGACATGGCCGAGCTGCTGGGTGTCTCGCGCTCGACCCCGAGCGGCCTGCTGCGGGTGAATGCCACCCTGGGCTTCGGGCGCACCCACATCGCCCCCATCATCTCGCGCTTCGCACGCACCTACCCCAAGGTGGAGGTTCAGCTCCAGCTGTCGGTGAACCCGCCAGCCCTGACCGACGACAGCTACGACGTCTGCATCCGCTTCGGCGCACCGCCCGATGCGCGGGTGATTGCCCAGCGCATCGCCCCCAACCGGCGCCTGCTTTGCGCAGCCCCGGCCTACCTGAAAAAGTTCGGTACCCCCAAGGTGCCCAACGACCTGATCGGGCACAACTGCATCGGCATCCGCCAGGGCGAAGAGGCCTATGGCCTGTGGCGCCTGACCCCGCTGCGGGGTCGGCAAGACCGCACCGAATCGATCAAGACCCGCGGTACCCTGAGCACCAACGACGGTGAAATTGCCGTCAACTGGGCCCTGGAGGGGCACGGCATCCTGATGCGAGCCGAATGGGACATCGAGCGCCATCTGCAAAGTGGTCGCCTGGTGCAGGTGCTGCCGGGCTACGCCACACCCGATGCCGACGTCCATGCGGTGTACCCGCAGCGCCACCAATCGGCCACCCGGGTGCGCGCCTTCATCGAGTTTCTGAAACAGTCGTTTGCCCGCTAAGGCCTCCGGCCGCCGCACCGGCTTTCAGGTGTCATTTGGTAACAAAAATGCAAACCCATCCAGAGGGAATCGACCGTCCATCTAGAATCAATTTTTAACATTTAGCCCCGCCACGGCCAGACGAGCGGCTTGTTGAATGGTGACATCTCTCTCTTCAAGTGCTCCCGGGGCAGGTCTGTCGTTGCGGTTTTTCGGTCCCTTCGAGGTTCGCCTCGACGAGGGCCCGGTGCTGGCATTTCCGTACGACAAGGTGCGCGCCCTGCTGGCCTACCTGGCCCTGGAGCCTGCTGAGCACCCGCGCGAGGCCCTGGCCCTTCTGCTGTGGCCCGACCTGGAGGCCGAACAGGCCCGGGCCAATCTGCGCCGCTGCGTGTTCGATCTGCGCCGCAGCCTGGGCCCGGCCGGGGCTGACTGGATTGGTGGCGGCCACCGTGCCCTGCGCCTGAGCGACCAGGCACTGATCCATTTCGACGTGCCGGCGTTCGAGCGCAGTGCCACTGCGGTGGTGATCAGCCCGGAGGAACTGGCCCTGCGGCTGGAGCAGCAACTGGCGCTGTACCGCGGCCCCCTGCTGAGCGGGCTGAGCCTGCCCGATGCGCCCGAGTTCGAGGCCTGGCTGTTGGCACGCCGCGATGCATTGCATCGGCGGGCCCTGGCCTTGCTGGAGGAGCTGATCACCCACCACGAACAGCGCCACGAAGCGGCGCGCGCCCTTCAACATGCCCGGCGTGCCATCGAGCTGGAGCCCTGGCGCGAATCGCTGCAACGCAGTTGCATGCGGCTGCTGGCCCGCCACAGCCCCGAGGCAGCCCTGGCCCACTTCGACACCTTCGAGCGCCAGTTGGAACAAGAGCTGGGGGTGCGCCCCAGCCCGCAGACCCTGCAACTGGCCGAGCAGATCCAGCGCCAGTGCCAAAGCCAGGCCCCCGCCGGCACGGAGCGGCCGGCCAGGGTCGAGCGGCGCCGGCTGGTGGCCCTGGTGGCCGAACTGGACCTGCACCACCCCGGCGACGACGCCAGCACCCTGCTGCAGCAGGCCCTGAGCAGCGCGCAGGCCAGCCTGCAGGCGCGCGGAGCCCATGTGGCCCTGGCCGAGCGCGCCGAGCTGCTGGCCTATTTTGGCCACCCGGTGGCGCGGGAGCAGGCGCCCCGGGACGCCGCCGAAGCCGCGCTGGACCTGGCCGCCGCTTGGCAGCCCTTGGGCGCCTTGAGCTGGCGGGTTGGCCTGCACGTGGGCTGGAGCCATGGCGGCAGCGATGCCAACCGGCCCGACGAAGCAGGCACCCTGGCCCGAGAGGCTCGTCGCCTGGCCTGGCAAGCCCCTGCCCGGGGACTGGTGCTGGGGCCGACACTGCAACGGCGGCTGCACAACCATTTCCAGCTGAGCATGCAGGAGGGCCCTGATGCCCCCTCGCACGCCCTGTTGCTGGGCCGGCGGCCCCTGCCCGCCCACCCGCAGGCGAGTGAGCCCCAGCCCCCCCGGCTGCTGGGCCGACAGAGCGAACTGGCGCAACTGAACCAGCTGTGGCAGCAGGTGGGCCAGGGCGGGCGGGCCGCCGCCCTGCTGCTGCGTGCCGAACCCGGGCTGGGCAAATCACGCCTGGCGGCCACACTGGCCCGCCAGGTGCAGCAGGAGGGTGCCCAGGTGCTCACACTGCGCTGCCAGGCCGAATCGGCCCACACGCCCTACTTCGCATGGCTCGAGAGCCTGCCCGCATGGCTGGGGCTGGACCGCGATGCCGCCTCGTTGAACCAGCAAACCCTGGGCCAGGCCTTGGCCGCCTTGGGCCTGGAGCAGCCGGACCAGCTCCAACGTTTGCTGGGGCTGCTGGACAACAGGCCTCTGCCCCCCGAAGCTGCCGCCCAGGACGACACCCACCCGGCCGAGCGCAAACGCCACGAGCAAGCCTTGCTGTGCGAACTGATCGTGGCCCTGGGCCGGGGCGATCCGATGCTGCTTTGGGTGGACGACCTGCACTGGGCCGACGCGGCCACGCTGGAAACCCTGGCCCGCCTGGTAGCCCTGGGGGCCCCCGTGCTGCTGCTGGCCACGTCACGCCAGGCCCTGCCCCCGGCCCTGGCGCACAGCGGCATGGCTGAAATGACGCTGGGCCCGCTGTCCACCCACGCCGCGCGTGAACTGGTGCAGGCCCTGGCTGGGGCCCAAGCCCTGAACGAGGCCTGGCAGGCCGCCATCGTCAGCCGGGCCGATGGCGTGCCTCTGTTTGTGGAAGAACTGACCCGCGCCTGGCTGGCGGGCCTGAGCGAGCAAGTGCCCGACTCGCTGTGGGATGTGCTGGCCGCCCGGCTGGACAGCCTGGGGCCGGCCAAACACATCGCGCAGCTGGCGGCAGCCATCGGGCGTGACTTCAGCGACGCCTTGCTGCTGGCCCTGGGTGAGCCGGCCGACCGGGTGGCCGACGGGCTGGAGGCCCTGCTGCGCTCGGGCCTGCTGCGCCGGCAGCGCAGCGGCGCCTACCATTTCAAGCATGCGCTGGTGCGCGATACGGCCTACCAGTCGCTGGCCCAGGCCGAGCGCCGGGCCATCCACGCCCGGCTGGCCCAGGTGCTGCGCACCCACTTTGCGGAACGCCTGCAGGCCCACCCCGAAATCCTGGCCCACCACCTGAGCGAAGCCACCGACCCGGGCGCGGCCCAGGCCTGGCTGGCCGCCGGCCGGCAGGCTGCCGACCGCTCGGCCCACGCCGAGGCCTTGCACGACTTTCAGGCGGGGCTGGTGGCCTTGCAGGCCCTGCCGCCCACGGACGCCTACCGGGTGCGCACCGAACTGGAGCTGCAGGTGGCCCTGGGCACCTTGCTGGTGGCCACCGAAGGCTATGGCTCCGAGACCGCCAAGACCTGCTTCATGCAGGCTTGGGCCTTGAGCGCGCTGGCCCCACCCGAGCAGGACCGCTTCCCCCTGATGTGGGGGCTGTGGATGGTGGGACGCAGCAGCGCCGACGAACACCCACTGGAGTTTGCCGACCGCCTGCGCGACCAGGCCGGCCCCAGCCCCGACGCCGCCACCCAGCTGGCCGTGGCCTATGCCTATGGCAACAACACCCTGTGGCTGGGCGAACTGGTGCAGGCCCAGGCCCACCTGGAGGCCGCCGTGGCGCTGAGCCGCCAGGTGTCAGGCAACACCCTGGTGCGCCGCTTTGGCGAAGACATCGGCGTGGCTGCCCGGGCCTTGCTCAGCTGGGTCTGCTGGCTGCAGGGGCGGCTGGAGTCGGCCCGCACCCTGGCGCAGGAGAACCTGCAGCACGCGCGCCGCCTGGATCACGCCCACAGCCTGGGCTATGCGCTGGGTTGCGCTGCGGTGCTGCACCGCCACCTGGGCGACCTGGAGGGTGCGACAGCGCTGAGCCACGAGTTGCTGGCCCATGGGCAGCGCCACCAGTTGCTGTTGTGGCAAGCCGGTGGCGCCACGGTGTTGGGCTGGACCTTGGCCACCCAGGGCGATGACCGCGGCCTGGACACCCTGCACCAGGGCGTGGCCGGTGCCCGGCAGGCGTTTCGCATCATCGAGCTGACGTTCATGCACATCCTGGCTGACGCACTGCTGCGCCTGGGGCGCAGCGATGAGGCCCTGGCCGTGACCCGCGATGCGCTGACGCGCGCCCAGGCCAACCACGACCTGCACCTGGTGGCCGACTTTCTGCGCCTGCAAGGCGATGCACTGCTGAGCCAGCCGCACGCCGACCCCGCCGAGGTGGCCGGCTTGTACCAGCAGGGCTGGCAACTGGCCCAGACCCAGGACGCCCACCTGCTGGCCTTGCGCTGCGCCACCGCGCTGGCCCGGCTGTGGCAAGGCACGGCACGCCAGGCCGAGGCCCAGGCCCGCCTGAGCCAGGCGCTGGGCCGGGTCGACGCGCCAGTCCAATCCGCCGATGTGGGGGCCGATATATGGGCTGATGTGCGGGCCGCCAGGCAGGCCTTGAACCCACAGCCCAGCCTGGAACCGGTGAGCTGAACCGCACGGATCGAGGTGCGCGAGCCGCCAAGGCCCCGGGGCAGGACGCCGCTGCCGCCGGCAGTTGCGTGCGTGAATCTGGCGGCCAGCGGCAGCCTGCCCGGAACCCCTGGGCAGCCGCGCCTCAGACCCGAAACGCGGCGCTTGATGACGAAGCGGCGGCGACGCTCAGAAGGTCTTGCCCAGCGAGAGCACGACACTGGGGCGGCCCAGCTTTCTGGCGTCGGCCCCGGCCGAATTGCCCGCCTGGTAGTACGCCGTGTCGGCGTTGCTGCCCACCAGCGCGGCCCCAAAGTTCAGGCCATGCCAATCTTTGGCGAGGCCGATTTTGTAGTCGGTGTAAGAAAGCTCGCCGTAATGGCGCACCGAGGTGTGCCCCAGGTGCAGGCCGAGCGTGAGCTGGTCCCCCAGATCCAGGTTGTAGTTGAGGTCAAGGTAGGTGCTGCCGCGCGAGCCGCCCCGATTGGGCAAGGCGCTCCAGTAGGCATAGGCGGCAGTGTCGCCCTTGAGGCCGAAATAATCGCTGACCGCATACGAGAGCTTGGCACTGAAAGGGCCGTGGCTGAGGCCGGCGTACAGCTCGGTGTTGTCGTAAGCGTTGGCGCTCGGCTGGGCCGGTGCGCTGTTCAGGCGTGCGCTCGGGTAGAGGTAGTGCAGCAGACCCAGGTCGGCGCCCCACTCCGGCGCCAGATCAAAGCGGTAACCGCCATAGAGGTCGACCTCCAGGCTGGCCCCGTTGTTGTAGCTGTTGGACGACACGCTGGAGTTCCAGTTGCCCAGGTACCAGCCGCTGGCATGGGTGTAGTCAAAGCCCCCTTGCACGGCCGGCTGGCGCCAGCTTTGGGAAATGCCCCGAAAGCGGTAGTCCGACACCAGGCTCAGATTGCCGGTGAGCGTGTGTGCCGAGGCGTCGGCAGCAGCGGGTTCGCCGCTGGCCTGCGCCAGGGCGGCGCTGCAAAACAGGGTGAGCGCCAGGGGCGCCAGAACGTGGCTTGTCTTGATCATGGAAGGGGTGCCATCCGGTGATGGCGATGGAGGTTGTGCACGGCTATGGGTCATCGGCAGGCGGCCGCGCAAACGCCTTGTAGCTGCAGTGCAAGCACTGAGCACGCTCTGGCACCGGGGGCTGAGCCCTCAGCGGTGCCGGGGCGAAGGTGGATTGAGCGGAGGGTTGAGCCGAGGGTGTAGCGGGGGGTCTATCGAGCCCCAGTCGCAACTGGGCACTGCGCGCTGCAGGCAGCGCCGCAAAGCGGCCGCCTGCCCTGCCGGGTGGCTGATGTGCAGCTGCACGCGGGCATCGGCGGGCCAGGGCAGGCAGCATTCGATGCGGCTGTTCGGGCAGGTCGCCACGGCCTGGCGCGCCTGGGCCGCCTCGCAGGCGGCCACGGTGACACGCATTCTTTCAAGCGAACGGGTTGCCGGGGCAGCAGGTGGGCGATGCCCGGCGGCAGCCATGCGCGGGCCGGCCGTGTGCAAGGGTGACAAGAGAAAAGCGAACAGGCTCATGCGTGGGTTCCGACGTGCCTTGGGGGCTTGGCACTCGGGGATGAGCTTAAAAAGGAGCGCGTAAAAATGCCGATGAAGCTGGCAGGCCGGGCGCAAAAATGTCGTAAATGCCCGGGCGGCGCGCCCTGCGCATCCCACCTAGCGGAACACGCGCTGCAGCAGCACGGCCAGGGCCAGCGGTACGGAAAGACAGGCCAGCAACAAGAAGACACAGGCCGCCGGCTGGGCCACCGGCGTGCCCAGCCAGGCCCCCAGGCCCTGCAAAGCACCCCCCAGGCTGGCCAGGCGGCCTTCGCCCAATTGGTGCAACAAACCCGTGAGCAGTGCCACACTGAAAGACAGGCTGAGCTGGCGCACGATGTTCTTGACCTGGTAGCCGTGCGAGAACACCGCCTGGGGCAGCTCCACAAAGGTGCCCTGGGCCACCGGGCCGATGAACAGGGGAAGCGACAGGCCGCTCAGCACCGTGCCCAGCCCCAGCGCCAGCGCACTCCAACCCGAGCCCGGCCCACCCCCCTGAACCTGTGACAGCAGCAGGCAGGCCAGCGCCTGCAGCAGCACCCCCGACAGCATGTAGCCCTGGTGGCGCGGCCAGCGTTGCGCCGCAAAGATGTGCAGCAAGGCCATGCCGACGCTGCTCAACAGGCCCAGAGAGGTCCACAAGGCCGTGGCCAGCAAAGACAGACCCAGCTCCTGGTGCAGCATCCAGGGCAGAAGCAAACCCATGGCGCCGGCCAAAAAGTAGCCCAGGGCATAGAACACCAGGCCCACCAGGTAGCGCCGCTGCACCAGCCCACGGTAGTTGATCAGGGGGCGCTCGCGCCCCCACTGGCGCCAGGCAAACAGGCTGAGCACCAAGGTCGAGAGCAGGGCCACGGCCAAGCCCTGCGCGGGCAGCTCGTCGGCGCGCTGGAGCGGGATCTGCTGGATCACCCATTGCAGGCCGCACACACCGGCCAACACGACCAGCAGCCAGGCCCAATGCTCTTGCGAGCGTTCGTGGGGCGCGCTGCGCTGGTCCGGCAGGCAGGCCCTGGCAGCCCAGCCCACCAGCGCAGCCCAGACCAGGCCGAACCCGAACAGCGCCCGCCAGCCCCCCAGGCCCAGCAGACCGGCGGCCACCAACGGCGCCAGCGCGGTGCCCCCCAGCAGCGCACAGACAAAGGTCAGCAGGCCGTGGAAGCGCCGCTCCGGCGGCAACTCATTGATCAGCATGCGCCCGGCCACGAAGAAGGTGGAGCCCCCCAGGCCCTGCAGCAATCGACCCAGGGCCAGTGACAGCACGCTGCCATCGGCCGGGCTGCTGGCGCAGACCCCCGAGCCCAGTCCGAACACCAGCAGCGACAGGCCGACAAAACGACGGTAGCCCAGGCGCTCGACCACCCACTGGTGCTTGTAGAGCATGAAGACGGCCGCGGCGCCATAGGCGGCATAGACCAGGGCAAAGGCCGAGGCCGACACCCCGGCGCCCGCCATGATGGGCCCGGCGCCGAACAGGACCAGGCCGTTCTCCAGAAACTCCACGCTGGTCACGGCGGCCAGCGCCAGCAAGAGCGCGGCGGTGGAAGGGCGATCGCGAGCGACCTGAAGGGTGGAAACGGAAGCAACAGACATGGGCAAAAGGCAGCCCTGCAGCAGGCTGAAGAAACGATGATCTCGCTTGAGTTTGCCCAGAGCGGCACAATCACGCCAATCGATTGTTCTGATGCACAACATCAACATGGCTGATTTTGATCACACCGCGCTGCGCCGCCTGGACCTGAACCTGCTGGTGGCGCTGGATGCCCTGGTGGCCGAGCGCAGCGTGACCCGCGCCGCAGCGAGGCTGTGCCTGGGGCAGCCGGCCATGAGCCACGCGCTGGCCCGGCTGCGCGAGTGGCTGGGCGATGACATCCTGTACCGCGAAGGGGCGGTCATGGTGCCCACGGCCCGCGCCCAGGCCCTGGCACCGCGGGTGCGCCAGTGGTTGGCCGAGGCCCAGGCCATGACGCTGAGCGAGGCCGTCTTTGACCCCTTGCGCGTGCAGGAGCGCTTTGACCTGTGCCTGAACGATCCGCTGGAGGCCCTGCTATTGCCCGGCCTGGTGGCCGCCTTGCGGCAAAAGGCCCCAGGCTTGAGCCTGTCGGTGCGCCCGGTGCCGGCCTGGCAACAGCTGGAGCAACTGGACGCAGGCGAAATCCGCATGGCGCTGGGGCATTTCCCCCGGCTGCGCAGCGTGCACGAGCCGGTGCTGTTGTTTCGCTCGGGTTTCAGCTGCGTGCACAACCCGACCCTGCTGCAGGTGCCGGCCCGCCCCCGGCCGGCGGATCTGGCCCGGCTGCCCCACATCCACACCAGCTATGCCGGCGATGGGCCGGGCCTGGTGGACAAGGTGTTTCAGCAGTTGGGCCTGACTCGGCAGGTGGTGGCCCACACGGCCAACCCGCTGTCGATCCCCTTTGTGGTCAAGCAAAGCCCGCTGGTGGCGGTGCTGCCCGATATGTTGACGCGCCTGTTCGGCAGCCATGGCGATCTGAGGATCGTGCCCCTGCCCTGGCGCACCCTGGTGTTGCCGATCTCGATGGTGACGCACCGGCGCGACGCCTCTGACCCGCTGGCACGCTTTGTGTGCCAGGAGCTGCTGGCGGTGACGCGCTCGGTGTTCGCCTGACGCGTCAACCCGCTCAAACCTGGCTGCGGCGGTCGATCTTGCGGCTGAGGATGAGCGAGGTGTGGGTCTGGTGGATGCCCTCGATCTGGCCCAGTTGGTCCAGCAGGCGGTCCAGTTGCTCGGGCGTGTTGCAGCACAGCAGGGCCAGGTAGTCGAAGGCGCCGCTGACGGCACACAACTCTTCCACCTCAGGTAGGCGCTCCAGTGCCTGCAGCACGGCGCTGGCCTTTTTGGCATTGACGCTGAGGCCACACCAGGCGCGCACGGCCGCCCGCTCCAGCGGCTGGCCCAGGCGCACGCCGTAGCCGGCCACCACGCCCTCACGCTCCAGGCGCGCGATGCGCGCGGCCACAGTGGTGCGGGCGATCTGGAGCTTGCGCGCCAGGTTGGCCACGGGTTCACGGGCGTTGGCCTGGAGCAGGCTCAACAGGTGGCGGTCGGTGTCGTCGAGTTTGACGTCCATGGGGGATGCAAAGGTTCAAGGCTGGAGGCCGGCCCTCTGGCCTGGGCCAGGGGCGCGATGCGTCCACTGTAGCGGACGAAAGGTACTCTGCGAGGCCTGGACGCTGGCCTCAGCGCACAAAGCGCTCTGGCCGGAAGGGTGTGGCGTCCAACGGCGGGGACTGGCCGTCCATCAAGGCCGCCAGCAGCAAGGCCGTGCCGGGCCCGGTGCTGAAGCCGATGTGCTGGTGGCCAAAGGCCAGCCACAACCCGGGTCGCCCGGGTGCCGCGCCGATCACAGGGCGGCTGTCGGGCAAGGTGGGGCGTCGGCCCAGCCAAGGCTGGGACTCCAGCCGCTCTGCCAGCCCAAAAGCCTGGCGGGCAGCGGTTTCGGCCAGCCCCAGTTGGGTGTGGTTGGGGGGGGCGTCGAGCTCGGTCAGCTCCACCCCAGTGCTCAGGCGCAGGCCTTGGGCCATGGGGGAGAGCACGTAGCCGCCGGCGCTGTCGTACACGGGCCGGCTCAGGGTGGCCTCGCCCTCGGCCGCGTAGTGCATGTGGTAGCCGCGCTCAAAAGCCATGGGCACCGACAGGCCCAGGTGCTGCTGCAAAAAGCCCTTGCTCCAAGGGCCCAGGGCCAGGACCACGCGCTGAGCGGCCAACGGGCCGGCCTCACCCAGATCAACCTGCCAGCCACCGTCAGCCCCGGTGCGGGCCAGGCCCTGCACCGGGGCCTGCAGCAGGCGCCCGCCACGGGCGGTGAACAGGCCCGCATAGCTTTCGGTCACGGCACCAGGGCTGTCGACCGAGGCCGCATCGCGCACCCACAGGGCGCGGGGGAACAGGGGGCGCAGGTGCGGCTCCAGCGCATGCAGGGCACCAGCATCCAGAGGCTCGGTCTGCACGCCGAACTGGGCCAGGGCGTCGCGCCCCAATTGGCCCGCATCGAAGGCGGCCTGGCTGCGGTACAGAAAGATCCAGCCGTTCTCGCGCAGGCGATGGCCCTGCCCTGCCTCCGCCAACCACTGGCGATGGGCTGGCTGGCTGAGTCGGATCAGGGCGTCTAGGGCCGCGGCGGTCTGCTGGAAGGGGGCCTGCCGGGCCCGGGCCAGAAAGCCCAGCCCCCAGCCCGGGTGGCGCGCCAGAAAGGCCGGGTTGTAGCGGAACTGGGCCGTGCGGTTTTTGAGCAGGGTGGGCAGGCTGGCCCACAGGCCAGGGTTGTTGAAAGGGATCAGTGAGCTGCGGGCCAGCACACCCGCATTGCCGTAGGAGGTCTCTCGTCCGGGCCCCAATCGGTCGACCAGGGTGACCTGGTGGCCACGCCGTTGAAGCTCCAGCGCGCAAGACACGCCCACCATGCCAGCGCCCAGAACGGCAACCGTGCTACTCATTGAAAAAACCCTTTTGTTGGTCTGTGCGGCCGGCCAGGCCACCGAGCCACGCACCGCCGCGCTGCAGGCGCATGGCCGACGCGGCCCAGTATGCCACCGCACAGCTTTTGAGCGGCACACGATCAGGCGTGAACGGCAAGTGCCTTGCGCAGGAGCGGCACCGTCGCTGCCCCTGCAGGCGCAGAGGCTGTCGCAACATCCAGGCCAGGTTGAGCCGCCTCGCGCAGGCCGGCGTAGTGATGACCGACCCGGGTGGCCAGCAAGGCCTGCAGGTGCACCTGCTCCTGGCGGACAAAGCCCGCTGCGGGCAGTTGGCCGCGTTGCAGCAGCTCCAGCACCCCGACCACACCAGCGGCGGTGCTCAGCTCGATGGCGGTGCGCTGGCGGCCCCGCAAGGGGGCGCCCAGCACGCGGGCGAGGCGGGTCTGTTGCTCCAGGCGGCCCTGGCGCAGGCCGGTGGCCGAGGCATGCACGATGACCACGTCGTCACGGCTGTGCGGCACGGCGTGGTCCAGCACCTGGCGCAGCAGGTCGCGCTGTTCGATCAGGCGCAGGTCATGCAGCAGAAAGTCCATGGCGTCGCGGTGGCCTGGGTAGCGCAGGGTTTTGTAGCTGAGGTTGCGCACGCGGCCCTGCAGGGTTTCGCACAGGGTGCCCAGCCCACCCGAGGTGTTGAAGGCTTCGTAGGTGTCGCCATCGAGCAGCAGTTGCTCCAGCCCCTCCAGGGCCTGGGTGCTGACGCGCTGGCCTTGCACGATGGCCTCGCAGGGCTGGCAGTACTCGTTGATGACGCCGTCGATGCTCCAGGTGAAGTTGTAGCGCAGGCGGTTGGTGGCGTGGCGGGTGAGCGCGCCCACGCGCAGATTCAGATCGAACAACTCGTCGAAGCCCTCTGCCAGTTGCATGCCCAACATGCCGATCACCCCCGGCGCCAGGCCACACTGGGGCATGAGCAGGCTGCGGGCGCCCACCGCCAACTGGCGGATGGCCTGGGTGGCGGCCACGTCTTCGGTCAAGTCGAAGTAGTGCACCCCGAGCCGGGCCGCCTGGGGCGCGACGGTCTGGGCCAGGAAGTAGGGCAAGGCATTGATCACCACCGGGTGCTGTGACAGGGCCGCCGCGAGGGCAGCCGGGTCACGAACGTCGAGTTGCAGGGGCTGCACCAGGGCGTCGTCGGGGTGGGTGGCGGGCTGCTGGTCGGCCAGGGTGACGGGCAGCTGATGGGCCTCGGCCACCATGTCGGCGATGGTGCCGCCGACCTTGCCGGCCCCCAGGACCAGGACGCTGCGCAAGGGGGTGTGGGAATTGCGGGACATGGCGGACTCTCTCTCAAGGGGTGGATCGATGAGAAAAAGTCTAGGCGGGGTGCTGCACCGTTGCCAGAGCACAAAGTGCCGGTGGCAACAGGGCAGTTTGTCATTCTGACGGCTTGGGCTGCCGAAATGACGGTGGCCGGCCATGGCCCGAAGACACGGCCCTGGTCTGGGCTGGGTCTTCAGTGGGGGCCCGGGCCGTTCAGGCCTGTTTCGGGCCTGGCTCAGGCCTGTTTGAGCGCTTCGGCCGTGATGGGCAGGCGGCGCACCCGTTTGCCGGTGAGCGCGGCCACCGCATTGGCAATGGCGGGGCCCACCACGGCCGTGGCGGGCTCGCCGATGCCTCCGGGCTTTTCCTGGCTTTGCACGAGCACGATGTCGACCTTGGGCGCCTCGAACATGCGCACCGGCTGGAAGGTGTTGTAGTTGGTCTGTTGCACGCGACCGGCCTCGAGCGTGATCTGGTGCTTGAGGGCAGCACCCATGCCGAACACGACGCTGGACTGGATCTGGGCCTCGACTGTGTCGGGGTTGACCATGTGGCCCGGATCGACCGCCACGGTGACCCGGTGCACATGCACCTCACCCGCCTCGTTGAGGCTGACCTCGGCCACCTGGGCCATGTAGGTGTCATAGCCCTCCATCAGCGCGATGCCGCGGGCCCGGCCCTTGGCCAGCGGCTGCCCCCAGCCGGCCTTCTCGGCGGCCAGCTTGAGCACGTTAGCAAAGCGGGGCTTGCCTTCGAGCAGGCTGAG
This sequence comes from Curvibacter sp. GW821-FHT01G03, assembly GCF_059422285.1. Taxonomy (NCBI): domain Bacteria; kingdom Pseudomonadati; phylum Pseudomonadota; class Betaproteobacteria; order Burkholderiales; family Comamonadaceae; genus Curvibacter; species Curvibacter sp. GW821-FHT01G03. Next base: position 9,978 of record NZ_JBWKWP010000026.1, on the reverse strand, counting down.
GCGGTAGCGGTAGGGGTCCTGGCCGGCGGCCAGGGCCAGCTCGTCGATGAAGCTTTCGTTGGCGAAAGCGTTCATGTTGTGGCTGACCGCGCGCCAGTAGCCCACGCGCAGGCCGGCATCGTGGATGACCAGGTCGTGCTGGGTGTTGGGGATGTTGTAGCCCGGCACCGAGGCTTCGGCCATGAAGGGATCCAGCGTGTTGGCGGGCAGGCCGAAGGCGCGCTGGGTAACCGACTGCGAGGCCACCTTGAAGTGCATGGCCACCGGTTTGCCGCTGGCGTCGAGCCCGGCCTTGAGCTGGTTGACGGCCACGGGGCGGTAGAAGTCGTGGGTGAAGTCGTCTTCACGCGTCCAGACCAGCTTGACCGGCTTGTTGACGGCCTTGGAGATCTGGGCCGCCTGCACGATGAAGTCCAACTCGAGGCGGCGGCCAAAGCCTCCGCCCAGGTAGGTGGTCTTGAGGGTGATGGCCTCGGGCTTGACGCCCAGCGCCGCCGCCACGGCCCCCTGCGCGCCTTGCTGGAACTGGGTGGGGCCCACCAGCAGGATGTTGTCGCCATTGACATGGGCCGTGAAGTTCATGGGCTCGAGCGGCACGTGGGCCTGCAGGGGCTGCACGTACTCGGCCTCGACCACCTTGGCTGCGCCCTTGAAGGCGGCGGCCACGTCACCCTGGGGCTTGGCGATCTCGATGGGCTTGGCGCTGGCAGCGGCGGCGCGGGTGCTGTTGATCATGCCTTCGCTGCTGAGCTGGGCGCCGGCGCCCTCATCCCATTGGATGGTGACGGTGTCGCGCGCCTTTTTGGCCTGCCACCAGCTGGCCGCGACCACGGCCACGCCGTCGGGGATCTGCACCACATCGATGACGCCGGGCATGCTCTTGGCCTTGGCGGCATCAAAGCTGACCACCTTGCCGCCAATCACCGGGCACTGGGCCAGCGAGGCGTAGACCATGCCGGGCAGCTTGACGTCGATGCCGAACTCGGCCGTGCCATTGACCTTGGCGGGGGTGTCGATGCGCTTGGTGCGCTTGCCCACCAGGACAAAGTCTTTCGGGTCTTTGAGGGCGGGCTTTTCAGGCACGGGCAGCTTGGCAGCGGCTTCAGCCAATTGGCCGTAGCTGGCCTTTTTGCCGCCCGGGCCGGTGACCATGCCCTGGTCGGCCTTGAGGCTGGCCACGTCGACACTCCACTGGTTGGCGGCTGCCTGCAGCAGCATCTGGCGCACCTGGGCGCCGGCCACGCGCAGCTTCTCCCAGCCGTCGCGCACCGAGGTGGAGCCACCGGTGATCTGCGCGCCCAACAGGGCGTTGACATAGACGGCCGCCGGTGGTGCGGCCACCACCTGGACTTGCTTGAGGCCGACGTTGAGCTCTTCGGCAATCAGCATCGACATGGAGGTGTAGACGCCCTGCCCCATCTCGGAGCGGGCCACCATCAGGGTGATGCGGTTGTCGTCGGCGATGTGCACCCAGGCATTCGGGGTGTGCACGGTGCCGGCGGCCTGCGCAGCGCCCGCGCCCAGCAGGGGCAGGCTGACGCCCATGATGAGGCCACCGGTGGCGGCGGTGGAGGTCTTGAGGAAGGCCCGGCGGGAGGTGTTGGCAACAGATTGGTGCTTGTTCATGTGGGTCTCCCGGGGTCAGGCCTTGTTGCGCATCATGGCGCCGGCATCCTTGATGGCGGCGCGCATGCGGTTGTAGGTGCCGCAGCGGCACAGGTTGCCGCTCATGGCCGCGTCGATGTCGGCATCGCTGGGGTTGTTGTTGCGCGACAGCAGGGCTGCCGCACTCATGAGCTGGCCCGACTGGCAGTAACCGCACTGGGGCACCTCGTGCTTGAGCCAGGCCACCTGCAGCGGGTGGTTGGCGGTCTTGGACAGACCTTCGACGGTGGCCACGTTCTTGCCGGCCACGGCGCTGAGCGGGGTCTGGCAGGACCGTGCGGGCTGGCCGTTGACATGCACGGTGCAGGCGCCGCACAGGGCAGCGCCGCAACCGAACTTGGTGCCGGTCATGCCCAGCTCGTCACGGATCACCCACAGCAAGGGGGTGTCGGTCTCGGCCTGGGCCGTGACCGGCTTGCCGTTGATCTTGAATTGAACGCTCATCGTGGGGCTCCATCTGGGTTGTTGTTCTCGCAGGGGAGGTTAGAGCGCCACCCAGTTGGGCCTATCCGGGTAAGCCCGGAAACAATTAGATACCGCCTCAGATTTTCTCAAATTGCGACAGATCTCGTCACAAATGACCCAGGCGGGCACCTCGCCTACATGACCGCGCCCAGTTGCCAGGGCAGGAACTCGTTGTCCCCCAGGCCGTTGTCCTCGCTTTTGCTGCGCTGGCCCGAGGCCGTGGCCAGCATGAGGGCAAACAGGTGTTGGCCCGCTTCGAGCACGGTCTGGCGCCCGTCGACCACGCCGCCGCAATCAAAGTCCATGTCGAGCGACATGCGCTGGAACATGGGGGTGTTGGAGGCCAGCTTGAGCGAGGGCGTGGGCTTGCAGCCATAGGTGCTGCCGCGCCCGGTGGTGAAGCAGATCAGGTTGGCCCCACCGGCCACCTGCCCCGTGGCCGAGACCGGGTCGTAGCCCGGGGTGTCCATGAACACCAGGCCCGGGGCCTGGACCGGCTGGGCGTATTCGAGCACCTCCATGAGGCCGGTGGAGCCGGCCTTGGCCACGGCGCCCAGTGATTTCTCGAGGATGGTGGTGATGCCACCCGCCTTGTTGCCAGGCGAAGGGTTGTTGTTGAGGTCACCGCCGTGCAGAGCGGCATAGCGCTCCCACCAGGCCACGCGCTGCATCAGGCGCTGGGCCACCTCGGGGCTGGCGGCACGGTGGGTCAGCAAATGCTCGGCGCCATAGATCTCGGGGGTTTCAGAAAGAATGGCCCGGCCGCCTTGGCGCACCAGCAGGTCGACCGCGGCGCCCAGCACCGGGTTGGCGCTGATGCCGGAGTAGGCATCCGAGCCGCCGCATTGCAGGCCCACGGTGAGCTGCGACAGCGGCACCCGTTGGCGCTGAAACTGATTGGCCTGGGCCAGCATGGCCTGCACGATCGCCTTGCCCGCGGCAATGGTCTCGCGGGTGCCGCCTTCGTCCTGGATGGTGAGGCTGGCCAACAGGCCCGCGGGGCGGGCCGCCATCTCGCTGACCAGGGGGGCGATCTGGTTGACCTCGCAGCCCAGACCAATCACCAGCACACCCGCAAAGTTGGGGTGGCTGGCATAGCCCCGCAAGGTGCGCTGCAACAGCGCCAGGCCCTCGCCATCACCGCCCATGCCGCACCCGCTGCCATGGGTGATGGCCACCACGCCATCCACATGCGGGTAGGCGGCCAGGGCTTCGCCCTTGAAGGCATCGGCAATGTGACGGCACACGGTGGCCGAGCAGTTGACGCTGGCGATCACGCCCAGGTAGTTGCGCGTGCCCACACGACCATCGGCACGGACAAAGCCGTCAAAGCCCAAGGCATCGCCGGCCGGCACGGTGGGCACGTAGCCCTGCCCGGGGTGCTGAGCACCATCCGAGTTCACCATGGCCAGGTTGTGCACGTGCACGTGCTGGCCCGGCGCAATGTCGACACAGGCCAGACCGATGCGCTGACCGTACTTGTAGACCGCTTGGCCACTGGCGATGGGCTGCAAGGCCACCTTGTGGCCGGAGGGGATGGGCTCTTGCACGAGCACGGCCGGGCCGGCACCCAGCGCGAGGGCCTGGCCCGCCACCAGGGCCTGACGGGCCACGGCGACGTTGTCGAGGGCGGACAGTTGCAGGGCGGGCGCTGGGGTGAGGGGGTCGGAGGTCATGGACGGGCGCTGGGTGGAGTCAGTTGGGGGGCGCATCAAGGCGTAGGGGCCAGTGCGGACTGCAGGCGCGCTTGCACCAGGCCAGGCGCGCGCTGGGCCGCCAAGGCCACGATGGGGGCGAGGCGTCGCAGCTTTTTGGCCGCGTGGTTCTGGGCGATGTCGGCGATGCGGTGCTCGAGAAAAGGGTTTTCGAAGCGCTCGCGCACGTCGCGCAGGTAGGCCTCGGCCTGGGGGCCTTCGCCCAAGGCCTGGAACACGGGCAGGATTTCGTCACGCCACAAGGCTTCTAGCTCGGCGCGCAGGGGGACATCGGCCATGGCCTGGCGCACGGTCTCAGCCACGGGGCGCTGCTCGATCAGCCAGCGCTCGGCCAGAAAGGTGTGGGCCGCGTTGAGCAGGAACAGCTTGAGGCGCTCGTGCGCGGCCAGGTCGTCGGTGAGCACGATGGCCGGATGCCGGCAGGGCAGTTGCAAACCGGCCTGGCGCTCGACCACCCACACGGCGTAGGGCTCGGCCACGGCGCCAATGGGGTCGATGGCCTCGGAGACGATGCGGTCGACCAGGGAGTTGGCCCAGACGGGCCCCTGGCGCAGCCAGCTTTGCAGGCTTTCGGGCAGGCCCCACTGCCGTGCCAGTTGGCAGACCCGGTCGCGCAGCACCTCGCCGTTGCGCTCCACCAGCTCGCAAGGCAGCAAGGTGAGGGTTTTGTTGGGGCTTTGTTGCCAGCGCCCGTGCAGCAGCACCAGCAGTTTGGCCGGGAAGCTGTGCGGCGCGGGACTGGCCTGGGCGAGTAGCTCGGGGCCGTCCTGCTCGTGCAGCTGGTAGCCCTGGTCGCCCGTGTTGGACACGATCACTTTCACATCGCCCTCGGCCACGGCCTGACGCAGGGCCGGCCAGTGGGTGTTGGCGTGCCAGGCCTCGCGCACGGCATCGCAGTGTTGCAGGCGATCCACCCGCTGCCCGCCGGCCACGCCCCGCATGCGCACCGGATAGCCCTGGCCGAGGGCCAGTGCGGCAATGCGTGCCGCGCCGTCGGCGCGGTCGGTGGTCTGCACCACGGTGATGCCGCCCAGGGCGTCGCCCGCCCCGGGCACCTGAGCCAGGGCTTCGGCGATGAACAGGTCGACGTGGGCCTGCAGAAAGCGGCTGGTGCCGAACTGGAGTATGGGTTGGACCATGGCGGTGGCGGGCTCAGATTTCGACGATGGCCTTGACCACGCCCTGCTTCGGGTCCAGCAAGGTGGCAAAGTGGGCGGGCACATCGGACAGGGTCATGCGGTGGGTGTTGAGGGCGGCGGTGGGCACCTGGCCGGCGCGCATGGCACTCAATACGGTTTCGAAGTCTTCGGTGGTGGCGTTGCGGCTGCCCAGCAAAGTGGTTTCGCGCTTGTGGAACTCGGGGTCAGAGAAGCTGATGGTGTCGCGCACCACCGAGATCAGCACGTATTGACCGCCGTGGGCGACGAAGGCGAAGCCGCGCTCGATGGCCCGGGCATTGCCGGTGGCATCGAACACCAGGTCAAAGAACTCGTTCTGGCTGGCTTCGGCCAGTTGGGCCTCATCGCCCTCTCCCAAGGCCACGGTGCGCGCCACGCCCAGCTCACGCTGGCAAAAATCGAGTCGGTCCTGGCGCCCGTCGAGGGCCGTGACTTCAGCCCCGCGCAGGCGGGCAAAGATCATCGCGGCCATGCCGATGGGCCCGGCCCCCACCACCAGCACGCGCTGGCCGGCCTGCACCCGGCCCCGGCGCACCGCGTGGGCGCCGATGGCCAGGAACTCGATCATGGCAGCCTGGTCGAGCGTGACGCCCTCGGCCTTGTGCACAAAGGCTTCCGGCAGCGACAGGTACTCGGTGAAGGCGCCGTCACGGTGCACGCCCAGCACCTGGATGTTGACGCAGCAATTGGTCTTGCCCTGCCGGCAGGCCACGCACTGCCCGCACGACAGGTAGGGCATCACATAGACCACATCGCCCACAGCCAGGCGACCGCCGGGCGCCGCCTCTTCGACCACGCCCGACAGCTCGTGCCCCATCACGCGGGGGTACTGCAAAAAGGGCTGGTTGCCGGTGAAGATGTGCAGATCGGTGCCGCACACACCGACGCGCTTGACGCGCACCAGCACCTCCCCTTCGCCGCGGCTGGGGCGGTCGCGCTCCAGGGCGCGCAGGGTTCCGGGGGTTTCACAGATGACGGTCAGCATGGCGGGATCTCGGTGGCGGGTGGGTAGAGGAGGAGTGGGTGGAGTGGACGGATCAGCCGCCGTGGTACTTTTTGTAGATCGCACCCAGCTTGCCGTTGTCGGTGTTGCGCTTGATCCAGTCGTTGAGCCAGGCCTTGAGTTCGGGCTCGTTCTTGCGCAGTCCGATGCCCAGCGGCACGGTCTGCATCACGAACTTGATGGCCAGATCTTTCTGGGGGGCCTTGGCCAGCACCGTGTTCACGATGGCTGGCGAGGTGGCAATGATGTCGGCCTGGCCGCTCACGGTGGCGGTGACCAGGGTGGCGTCGTCGTCGTAGCGCACCATCTGCGCACCCTTGGCCGACTGGGTGGCTACCTTGTCGTTGTTGGAGCCCCGGGTGGTGGCCACGCGCTTGCCGTTGAGGTCGTCAAAGCCCTTGATGTCGGCCCCTTTGGGCCCGGCCACGACTGCCTGGATCTGGGCATAGGGCACCGAAAAGTCGATCACCTTTTCACGCTCGGGCGTGACGGACAGCGAGGCGACCACAATGTCGGCTTTGCCAGTCTGCAGGAATGGGATGCGGTTGGGGCTGGTGGTCTGCACCACTTCGATGGCCACGCCCAGGTCATGGGCAAGCATCTGGGCCGTCTCGACGTCGGAGCCCACGGGCTTCAGGGCGTCATCCACAAAACCATAAGGGGGCGAGCCCGTGTCCAGCGCGATGCGGATCTTCTTCGCTTCACGGATGTCCTTGAGCAGGTCGGCGTGGGCCGGCGCCTGGCCCAGGGCCAGCAAGACGGCTGAAGCCAGCAGGGTGCGCAACAAGAGGGAACGACGGGCTTTCATGGGTTTGTCTCCTGGGTATGAATGGAATGAGCGGATCAGAGGCCGTTGCCGACGAAGTCGCGCAACTCGGTGGTGGCGGGCGCGTCGAGGATGGAGGCAGGCCCGTGCTCCCACACGCGGCCGCGGTGCATGAAGATGACTTCGTCTGCCACCTTGCGGGCAAAAGCCATCTCATGGGTGACGAGGATCATGGTCATGCCGTCAGCCGCCAGGCGCTCCATCACGCGCAGCACCTCGCCGGTGAGTTGGGGGTCTAGGGCCGAGGTCACCTCGTCGAACAGCATGAGCTGGGGCGACATGGCCAGCGAGCGGGCGATGGCCACGCGCTGCTGCTGCCCGCCCGAGAGTTGCGAGGGGTAGTGATCGGCCTTGTCGGCCAGGCCCACCTGATTGAGCACCGCCAGGGCCGTGTCCCGGGCCTGGGCCTTGCGAGCCTTCTGAACCAGGCGCGGGGCGAGCATGATGTTCTGCAGCACCGTGAGGTGAGGAAACAGGTTGTAGCTTTGGAACACGATGCCCACGTCGCGGCGCAGCTGATGCAGGTCCAGCCCCGGGCCGGTCACATCGTGCCCACAGACCTTGATGTGCCCGCTGTCCACGGTTTCGAGCCGGTCGATGCAGCGCAAAGCGGTGCTCTTGCCCGAGCCGCTTTGGCCGATGATGGCCACCACCGAGCCCTTGCGCACGGTGAAGGACACCCCTTCAAGCACACGCGTGCTGCCAAAGCACTTGGAGATGTTGTCGATCTCAACGATGGGCGACATGGAATTTCCTCTCGAGGCTGCGGCTCAGCACCGACAGCGGGTAGCACAGGACGAAATAGAGCGCGGCAACGATCATGAAGATGACGAAGGGCTCGAAGGTGGAGTTGTTGATGATCTGCCCGGCCCGGGCCAGCTCGACAAAGCCGATGGCCGACGCCAGCGACGTGTTTTTGACGATTTGCACCATGAAGCCCACGGTAGGCGGCGTGGCGATCTTGATGGCCTGCGGCAGGATCACATGCCACACCCGCTGGTGCCAGCGCAGGGCCAGGCATTCGGCGGCCTCGGCCTGGGTGCGCGGCACGGACTCGATGCAGCCGCGCCAGATCTCACCCAGGTAAGCCGACACGTAGATGGACAAAGCCAGGGCCGCCGCCGCCAGGGGAGCCACGTCCAGGCCCAGGGCCGGCAAGCCAAAATAGGTCAGCGGCAACAGCACCAGCAGTGGCGTGCCCTGGATCAGCTTGATGTAAAGCGATACCAGCAGACGCGACCAGCGCGGACCATAAGAGCTGCCCAGCGCCACGGCAAAGCCCAGCAGACCGCCACCCGCGAACGCCAGCAAAGACAGGCCCACAGTCCACAGCAAACCATCGAACAAAAAGCGCAGATGCGCCGCATTGAGAAATCCCATGTCGTGCTCCGTAACAGGTCAGAGTGGGGTGCCGAGACGGCGACGGCGTGGGAAAGCGAGGCGGGCCAGCAGCCAGAACAGGCCCCGCATGAGCAAAGACATCAGCAAGTAGGCGAGCGCCACAATCAGGTAGGTTTCTACCGATCGGTAGGTATCGGACTGAATGCGGTTGGCCACGGCCGTCAGTTCTTCAGCCGAAATCTGTGAACAGATCGAAGAGGCCAGCATCAGCAGCACATACTGACTGGTCAGCGCTGGGTACACCCGCTCGATGGCCGGTGGCAGCACCACATGCAACAGGGTCTGCCATCGGCTCAGGCCGATGCACTCAGCCGCCTCCAGTTGACCTTTCGGAATGGACTCAATACCGGCACGCACGATCTCGCTGGTGTAGGCCCCTACGTTGACGACCAGCGCCACGGTGGCCGCGGTGAAGGCGCCCACCTGCCAACCCAACGACGACAGCCCGAAATAGACGATGAAGACCTGGACCAGCAAGGGTGTGTTCCGGATCACCTCGATGTACGCCCCTGCACACCGCGCCATCCAGCGAGTGCCCTTGGTATTGGCGATGGCGCAAAGAACCCCCAGCAGAAAGCCGAAGAACGTGGATGCCAGTGACAGCGTCAAGGTGGTCCACGCACCGGCCAGCAGGTCTGGGGCATACGCGAGCGGAGCAGAGAAGTCGAAAGCGTAGTTCAAAGTGGTATGGGCGGTGCCATGCAAAGGCACCTGATCCTCTTTTTGGTAAGGCCAATTTGAATGCACAAAGCAAATTGGCCTTACCGGGTTTACCCGAATCCCATCATGAAAGAGACAAATTCATGCCGAATCGCTCACAATCTCGCATTCAGAGGCCTATTGATCGCCTTTACACTTCATCAAAGGCCCCTTTGGCCTGACCAATTGGACAGACCAAAATTCACATGAACCTGCCTATGAACGACTTGGAAAAGAGCCTGGAGCCCAGACGCCTGTATCAACAAATTGCAGATCGGGTGCGTGTGCTGATCCAAAGCGGTGATTTCCGCGAAGGCAGCCGCCTGCCTCCCGAAAGAGACCTGGCGCAGCAACTGGGGGTGTCACGTCCCTCGCTTCGCGAGGCACTGATCGCGCTGGAGATCGAAGGCAGCGTGGAGATCCGCATGGGATCCGGCGTTTATGTCTGCGCGCGAGCCATGCGACGGCCTGCCATGTCCATTCCGATGGGCGAGAGCCCTGCAGAATTGATGCAGGCCCGGGGGGTGGTCGAGGGCTCGGTGATTGTTCTCGCCTGCGTGAACGCCACCACGGAAGGGCTAGCACGCGTACGGGAAAGCATCGAAGGCATGCGGGCCGACATCATCGCGGGCCGGGATGTGTTGGCGCATGATCGAGAGTTTCATGTGCGCATTGCGGAGATGGCTGGCAACTCGGTGCTGACGGCACTGATCAGCACCCTCTTCGATGAAAGACAACGGCCTCTGGCCAGTCACATGCGCAATCGACTGGAAAGCCAACCCACTTGGAGCGCTGCACTGGCAGAACACGAGCAGATTTATCGCAACCTGGTCGCCAGAGACCCCTTGATGGCTGAGTCCGCCATGCGGGCCCACATTCGGTCGGCAGCGGAGCGCTGGGTGATTCCAGACGCAGCGTGAGTTGACAAACAATGCATGTCGCGAACGGTGATCCAAACCGGAAAGAACCCAATGGAGTGTGGAACTGCCGGGGTGGGCATGGGTCGTCAAAGCGGTGGTTGAAGCA